>NZ_BSTC01000019.1 GCF_030269305.1 Kineosporia sp. NBRC 101731 | reverse complement strand
GGTACTGCACTGGTTACGGTGTGGGAGAGTAGGACATCGCCGGACAAAAATTGAAGACAGTAATGGCGGCCCCCGCCCGACGAAGAAACTTCGATCGGGCGGCGCGGGCCGCCATTACTGCGTTTGCGGACCGGTTGCCACCAGCGCGAGGAAGGCTTACCTCGTCCTCAAACCAACTCCTCCTGTTCGTGATCATGCCGAACCTCCCCGCTACCCTGTCGTGATCATGCAAAGTGTCCCCGGCGTTCTAGAACTCTTCTGATGACCGTGCATCACGTGGTCACCGGTGCCCTGGTACGTGGCGATTGGCTGCTGCTCTGCCACCGTTCTCCGTCCCGGCGCTGGTACCCCAACGTCTGGGACCTGCCCGGTGGCCATGTGGACGCCGACGAGAGCGAACTGGAGGCCCTTCGTCGCGAACTGCGGGAGGAGGTGGGCGTCGACGTTGCCCACATCGACGATGAACCGTGCGCCCGTATCCGTGGCGGTTCGGACGATCTGCCGGAAGGTCGGCTGGAGCAGGGGATCTGGGTCATCCGAGCCTGGTCCGGGGAGCCCGTGAACCTCTAACCGCTGGAGCATGACGAGCTCCGTTGGGTGTCCCTGGACGCTATGAAGGGTTTGACACTGGGGCATGAGGATTACCTGGGCGTCTTCGAGCAGATACTCCGGGCCTGACGTTACGTCCGGTCTCTCAAGCGCCTCAGCACCTGAAGGGCATCCTCGATGCCCTGGGTGTCGTCACCGAACTCGTCCTCGATGCACTGCGCCAGCCAGCGTGCGCGCAGGTGCCGGTCCCGTTCCAGCTCGGTCCGGCCGACGGCGGTGAGCCGGTAGAGAACGGCGCGGCGATCGGTGGGGTGGGGTTCGGCCGTCGCTTCCCCGCGCTCGGCGATCTGGTGCACGATCGCGGTCATCGACTGGTGCCGGATGTGGCAGGCGTGAGCGAGCTCGGCGATCGTCGCCGGCCCGGAGCGGTCTAGGTGACCGAGGGCCGCCGCGTGGTTCGCCGGAAGTTCGTCAGTGGCGCGGGCCCGGCGGACGAGTTCCCCGACGACGGTGCGCAGCTCCTCGCCGAGTTCCAGGTACCCCCTACTGCTCATCCTCTGACTCTAAGGCTCCCGAATGCGGCCGGTGCGGGGTGTTGCGGGCGTCGCCCGTTCCGGCGATGCCACTCTTCCCCAAGATGCCGTCCGGTGGGCGGAAGCCCGGCCATTCATGAGCTCAGCTCCACCCCTTAGACGCCGATTCCCAGATTTCTGAGTCCTTAGGTGGCCGGGGGCCGGACCTTGATCAGAATCTGAGGTCTGAGCCTGGCCGGTGCTGCGTGATCTCCCGATCCGCCGGGTGCGGCCTTAGCGCGAAGGTTGATTCATCAGCAGAAGACGGCAGCTGAATCGACTGGGGGTCATGGTGATGAGTACGTCGTGGAACGGTTTTCGGCAGGACCTGGCGGCGAGTACGGCGGTCGGTCTCACCCGCGGGGCAACACTTCCGTACCAGAGGCTCGAGGGACCGGCCGAGACGGAAATGCGGTACCGCCAGCAGCGGCTGCTCAAGGAGGCCGCGCGTAAGCGGCAGCAGAAACAGGCACGTGAGGCTGGCAAGAAGAAGTCGTAGGCGACTGACCGGGAAGAGGTGACACGATGGGCGACGTGGCTTTCGTCGGTTCCGCCGCGCCGTTCGTCGCGAGAGTGGGGCAACTCGAGCGCCTGCGCGAACTTCTGACCCTTGCCCGGTCCGGCACCGCGACCGGGGTGATCATCGGTGGCGACGCCGGGGTCGGCAAGACCCGCACCCTCACGGAGATCGCGGAGCACGCGGCAGCGACGGGGTTCCAGGTCCTCACCGGTCGCTGCGTCGATCTGGGTATGGGGTCACTGCCCTACCTGCCGTTCGCCGAAGCTCTGAGCCAGCCGTTGCGGTGGGGAGAGCGGGACAGCGAGGAGAAGGGACGGATGGCAGAGGTCATCCGCCAGGTCTCGGCCGAACGTCAGGGGCTGGCCCAGATCGTCGGGTCGGCGATCGAGGTGATCCCGCGCAGCGTCGGTGAGGCCGGCCTGGATCGCCTGGCCCTGTTCGAGTCGGTCACCCACGTGCTGGGGCGCATCGGGTCCGAGGTCGCGCCGTTGCTCCTGATCCTGGAAGACCTGCACTGGGCCGACGCGTCCACCCGTGACCTGGTCCGGTTTCTGTTCAGCCGCCTGGGGCCCGACCGGCTGCTGGTGCTGGCCAGCTACCGTGCCGACGACCTGCACCGCCGGCACCCGCTGCGGCCGCTCGTCGGTGAACTGGTGCGGTTGCCCCGGGTCGAGCAGATGGATCTGCCTCCGTTGTCCGACCGCGAACTCGGGCAGCTCTTGGCCGGTGTGAACGGCGCTCCGGTGAAGCCGGCACTGTTGCGGCGCATCGTGAGGCGTTCGGCGGGGAATCCGTACTACGCGCAAGAACTTCTGGCCGCTGGGGACGACGGCCGCCTTCCCGAGGGCCTGACCGATCTGCTGCTCGATCGTCTGGAGCAACTGTCCGACCCGGCGAAGAAGGTGGTGCGGCTCGCGTCGGTGCTGGGGTCCGCCCGTATCGACGATGCGCTGCTGCGCGTGGTGATCAGCGGGCCGGACATCCGGGGTTCCCTGACGGCCGACGAGGCCGAGTCGGCTCTGCGAGAGGCGATCGCCCAGCAGGTGCTGGTGCCGGAGGAACTGGATCGCTACCGGTTCCGGCACGCTCTTCTGCAAGAGGCCATCTACTCGGACCTGTTGCCCGGTGAGCGGGTTCGTCTGCACAAGAACGTCGCCGATTACCTCAGACCGCTGATCGGTACGCCAGGGGCCAGGGGAATCGCCGCCGAGGTTGCACGTCACAGCCTCGCGGCCAACGACATGCCGAGTGCTCTGAATGCCTCGCTCCAGGCGGCCTGGTTCGCCGCCTGCGGCAACGCTCCCGCTGAGGCGTTGGAGCACTACGAACAGGCTCTGCAGCTGTGGGACGTCGTTCCCGACGATCAACGTGCCGAAGATGTCGCGCGCAGCACTGTCAGTCTGCGCGCGGCCGACGTGGCGAGTGATGCGGGGCGGTACACGCGAGCAGTCGACCTGGCGGCGACCGCCACGGAAGAGGCGGAGGCGGACGGCGACACCACCGCGGCGGCCAGGGCCCGGGCCACGTTGTCCCTCCATCTGTACCAGGCTGATCGGCCCCGGGAGGCGCACTCCTGTGCCGTGCAGGTCATCAACGATCTCGCCGGCGACCGGGCACCGTCCCCCGCGCGGGCCATGGCCTGGGGCATCGTCGCCCGGGTGCGTCTGGCGGCTGATCCTCGCGACGCTATGAAGGCGGTGAACCAGGCGCTGGCGGAGAGCGAGCCGCTCGGAATGACCGCTCTTCAGGTAGAACTGCTGACCACCCAGGCCGTGGCCGAGGGAGTGCTGGGGCGCGACGAAGAGTCGGCCCGGTCCTTCCGCCTGGCCCGCGCCGCGACCGAGCTCTCCGGAGACACGGCGGCCACGGTGCGGGTGATCTACAACCTCGCCATCAATCATCTGGACGCCGGAGACCTGGACGCCGGTATTGCAGATCTGCTCGCAGCCATCGAGGTGGCCGACTCCAACGGCCTGACCGCCAGTCCCTACGGGAGCAACGCCCGGTCGCTGCTGATCACCACGTTCTGGCACACCGGGCAGGTCGAACGGGCGCTGGGCGTGATCCGGCCGGACGAGGGCGCATCGCGGCTGCCGCTGTCGCTGGTCAGTTACCTACGGCTGTACGAGCTTCCGGTGCTGGCCGCGCGCGACCCCGAACAGGTGCTGCGGGCTGACGAGTGGCTGGTCATCACCGACGACTCCTGGGAACGTCAGCTGCTTCACTCGGCCCGGGCCGAGGCGATGACCTGGCTCGGGAAGTGGGAAGAGGCCGCGGTCCAGGCCCGGCGAGCGCTCGACTATGTGCTCCGGGAGGCCGAACCCTGGCTGCTGTCCGGCATTGCCATCGATGTCCGGGCTGTCAGCGCCCTGGCCGACGGGGCCGTGCGCGCCCGCGAGCTGGGTGATGCCGAGACCGAGCGATCGGCCCTCGCCGACATCGAGTACTTCCTGGAAGACGGTCGTACCCGAGGTCGTCTCGGCCTGCCCCGTCGCGGTGTGATGGGGCCCGAAGGCAAGGCCTGGTTGCTGCGCCTGGAACTGGAATGGGCGCGGGCCCGGGCTGCCGACGAGACGGCCGGATGGATTGAACTGGCTGAGACTTTCGAAGGAGTCTCGGTTTACGAGGTGGCCCGGGCCCGGTGGCGGGCGGCGCAGCTGTTACTCCGGGAGAACCATCGTGCTGAGGCCTGCGAGCAGATCCTTGCTGCCCACGACCGGGCTCTGCGGCTTGGCGCCGCGCCGCTGCTCCGAGAGCTCGAACATCTCGCTCTGCCGGCCGGCCTCAGCCTGGGCGGCGCCACCGGTGGCACCGACACGAACAGCCAGGACCGCCAGAACTATCGGGCTCTTCACGACGGGGAACTACGTGGGGAATCCGCCGGTCGCCAGGACCGCAGTGATCTTCAGGACCGCCCTGACCTTCAGGCCGGGGGACCGTACGGGGGTTCCGCTGCGCGTCCGGCTTCGGGGAACACCGGGGTTTCCGGATCCGGCGGTACCGGTCCAGCTACGTTCCCCCAGCCGGGATCTTCCGGTGGACCGGCCGCATCCGCCGATGACGCACCGATCACTGCGCCCACACTGACGCCCCGCGAGCACGAGGTGATGTCTCTGGTCGCTGCCGGCCTGACCAACCGGGCCATCGGCGAGCGGCTTTTCATCAGTGAGAAGACGGCCAGCGTGCACGTCTCCAACGTCCTGGCCAAACTCGGCGCCTCCGGTCGGGCGGAGGCAGTGGCCATCATGGGCAGGCTGGGGCTGATCCATTGAGAGAAAGCACCTGGACCGGCCACGCCCGGATCGAACCGGGTAGCGAAACCCCGGCCCTTGGACGCGGGAGCATGAGTGCGCCGCGGCCCGGGCCGGCGCGGGTTTAGGGTCGGGGAATGCTCGCCGCCGCTTTCGTGCCTTGTCCACCCCTGCTCGTACCGGCCTTGACCGGAGTTCGCGTGGGGCAGGAGGCCGGTGCTCGTACTGCCGACGAGCCCGACCCGACGCTGTCACCCGGACCGAGCGGGCAGCCCGCATCGAACCGGCAGAGTGGACAGCCCCGCCAGAGCCGGCCAACAGATCCGGTCCGGCCTTCGCTGGAAGACAGCGCCGGTGTGGTCGCAGGTGTGGGGGAGGCGCTGTCCGCGCTGACGGGTCCTCTGCTGGCGGTATGTGAGCAGGCGGTTGCCGGCCTGGTGGCGCAGGAACCCTCGACCCTGGTGCTGGTCGGCCCGGGAGAACGTACCTGGCGGCATGAGCCACAGGCATGGGGCACCCTGGCGGGCTACGGCGTGGCGGTCGAGGCACCGCGGGATCATCCGGCCACGGCACCGGGCCTGCCCTTGTCCCTGACCATCGGCCGCTGGCTGCTGGAGCGGGCTGGGTGGACCGGACCGGTAGTGCTGCAGGAGGTCTCAGTGACGGCGTCGGTTTCGGACTGTCTGGAGCTGGGGCATTCGCTTGATCAGCAGACCGGCCTGCACGCCGCGTGGCTCGTGCTGGGCGACGGCAGCAATCGGCGCGGAATGCGGTCGCCGGGGTTCGAGGATCCGGAGGCGGAGTCGTTCGACGCCGCGGTGGTGAAGGCTCTGACCGGCGCCGACCCGGAAGGGCTGGCCGACATCGCGCCCGCCCGGGCCGACGAGCTGGGATGTGTGGGCCGGGTTGCCTGGCAGGTGGCTGCCGGAGGGCTCGACGGGCCCCGGTCCGCCACCGCCGCCCTGCGGTACGAGGGCGCGCCGTTCGGCGTCGCGTACTTCGTGGCTGACTGGCGGTTCCCGGCGTGAGCGAACCGAGCTTGAGCCATCAGAAGATGACCGGCCAGGACCAGACCGGCCAGGACCAGACCGGCCAGGACCAGACCGGCCAGGACCAGACCGGCCAGGACCAGACCGGCCAGGACCAGACCGGCCAGGACCAGAGCAGTCAGGACCAGAGCAGTCAGGACCAGACCGGCCTGAATTACGGCCGCCTGAACCAGGGCCGCCTGAACGGGAGCACCGGGCAGCAGCTGGACGGCCCGGCCCGGAATCGGCTGACCGTCGCGGTGGTCGGTGCCACGGCCACCGGAAAGTCAGATTTGGCACTGGATCTTGCCGAGGCGCTGAACGGTGAGGTGATCAACGCCGACGCCATGCAGTTGTACCGGGGCATGGACATCGGTACGGCCAAGCTCCCGGCCGGTGAGCGGCGAGGAGTTCCGCACCACCTGCTCGACGTTCTCGATGTCACCCAGGAGGCCAGTCTCGCGGCCTACCAGCGGGACGCCCGGGCCGCCCGGGACGACATCCTGGCGCGGGGCAAGGTGCCGATCCTGGCCGGAGGCTCCGGGCTGTACGTGCGCGCGGTGCTCGACCAGCTCGAGATCCCGCCGACCGACCCGAAGGTCCGGCTGCGGCTGGAACGGGAGGCCGAGAGCGCCGGTGCCCCGGAGATGCACCGCCGTCTCGCCGAGCAGGACCCAGCGGCGGCAATCGCGATCCTGCCGGGCAACGTCCGGCGCATCGTGCGTGCGCTGGAGGTGATCGAGCTGACCGGCCGCCCGTTCAGCGCGACGCTGCCACGGCCCGAGTACGACGTGCCCGCCGTACAGATCGGCCTGATGGCACCACGGGAGGAACTCGACGACCGGATCGCGGCCCGGGTCGTGCGGATGTGGAGTGACGGGCTGGTCGAGGAAACAGTGCGCCTGGTCTCTGAGGGGCTACTGGACGGGAAGACCGCCCCGCGGGCGCTCGGCTACGCCCAGGTGCTGCGGATGCTCGACGGGGAGATGGACGAGGTGGAGGCCCAGGTCGACACCGTGAACACGACGCGTAAGTTCGCCCGGCGGCAGGAGTCCTGGTTCCGTCGCGACGACCGCGTCACCTGGTTGCCGTACGACGCGGCCGATCTGCGCGAGCGGGCGCTGGCGGCCGTCACCGGCCCGCGTAGCCTTACCCCGTGACGACGTTCGCGAAGGGCCATGGCACCGAGAACGACTTCGTGCTGCTCGACGACCCCGACGGCAAGCTCGACCTGACCCCTGAGCTGATCCGGCACCTCAGTGACCGCCGGGCCGGGCTCGGCGCGGACGGTGTCATCCGGGTTGTCCGGAGCGCGGCGGCCGGGCAGGACGTGGCCGGTGAGTGGTTCATGGACTACTGGAACTCTGACGGCAGCGCCGCCGAGATGTGCGGCAACGGCAGCCGGGTGTTCGTGGCGCATCTGCTGCGCCGGGGCTGGATCACGCTCGGCGAAGGTGATGAAGTGCTCATCACGACGCGCGGCGGGGTGATGCCGGTCAAGCGCCGGGGCGACCTGTTCACCATCGACCTCGGCGCGTGGCGGGTCGCCGGGGGCCCGGCCGCGGTCACGGCCGGCAGCGACGTGACCGTCACTTTCCCCGGGATGCCGCCCCTGCCTGGGCTTTCCATCGCACTGAGCAACCCGCACGTGGTGGTCGCGCTGCCCGACGTCGAGACGCTCGAAGCCCTCGACCTGACCGTGGCACCGATCGTCGAGCCCGCGCCGCCGAACGGTACGAACGTCGAGATCGTGGTGCCGCTGCACGACCAGAGCGTGCGTTCCGAGCTGGGCCACCTGAAGATGCGCGTGCACGAACGCGGTTCCGGCGAAACCCGTTCCTGCGGAACCGGAACCGTGGCGGCCGCGCTCGCCGCCCGGGCCTGGGGCGCCAACCTGGCCCCTGACCACTGGCGCATCGATGTGCTGGGAGGAACTCTCTACGTCGACACTGAGGGCACGGCCAGCGAGGGCGATTCGGCCAAGCTGTCCGGCCCCGCCGTCATCGTGGCCGAGGGCGAACTGGTCTGACTCAGAGTCGTTCGTGATCATGCCAAGTGTCCCCTGGGTTCTTGAACTCCGGGGACACTTGGCATGATCACGGACGAGGTGGGGGTCCCAGGGTTCTACAGGTGCCGGGGACACTTTGCATGATCACGGATGAAGTGGGGAGCCTAGGGTTCTCGGGGTGCCGGGGACAGTTTGCATGATCACGACCAAGGTTGGTGGCCCCGGGGCCTAGGGACGCCCGGAAGTTCTGCATGATCACGAAGAGGTTTGGGGGCCCAGGGCGTGAAGGTGACCTACTCGTCCGTTAATTCGACGCAGGAGCGGTGACCCGCAGGACCCGGTAACCCTTCGCGCTCCCGGCCCGCACGACCGTCCAGCCGGACGGGAGCTGCGTCTGCAGCCAGCCCTGCAGGGAGTCGGCGCCGAGGTTGCGCTGCACCACCAGGTGCGCGGAGGCCTCGGGCAGCAGGCGGGGGAGCCAGTGCAACAGCATCGCGTGCAGTTCGGTCTTGCCGATCCGGATCGGCGGGTTCGACCAGATTGCCGCGAACCGCACGTCGTCGGGCACCTGATCGGGCGTGGCCGTGCGCACGTTGGCCACCTTGGCCCGGCGGGCGTTGAGCACCGTCAGCTCCAGGGCCAGCTCGTTCACGTCGACGGCCCACACGCAGGCCCGCGGCGCGAGCAGGGCCGCGCTGAGCGTGATCGGGCCCCAACCGCACCCGAGGTCCAGGATCTCGCCCTCGGGCGGAGGAGGCGGGACCTCACGTAGCAGCACCCGCGTGCCGAGATCGATACGGTCGCCGCTGAACACACCACCGGCCGTGGTGACGGTGAGTTCACGCCCGGCGAGCATGATCTCGACGTCCCGCCGGTGGGTGGTCTCTTTCGGCGTTCGGAAATAGTGGGCGCCCTCGGCGGGCGCTTCAGAAGATTCGCTGGTCATCGCGAGAAATACTGTAGAGCCACCCACCGACAGTTCCGGCCACGTCGGCAAGGCTGTCGGGAATCCCAGTAGCCACCTGCGATGTTGACATGCAAGGCTGGATGCCGTAGGTCCAGCCATACCGAACTACGGAGGATGCCCTGAGTAACAAGGAACGCAGCATTGCCGACCGCAGCGAGGCCGTCGAGCGCATCCTGTCCCGTCAGGGGACGGCGCTCTCCGAAGGAACCACCCGCTGGGGCGAGCATGACGGGGACCAGACCGATCTGGCCGATCGCCAGGCCCTGCGGCGAGTCTCCGGGCTGTCGACCGAACTCGAGGATGTCACCGAGGTCGAGTACCGGCAGCTGCGACTGGAGAAGGTCGTGCTCGCCGCGGTCTGGACCACCGGGACCGCCACCGACGCGGAGAACTCCATCCGCGAGCTCGCCGCGCTGGCCGAGACGGCCGGCTCGCAGATCCTCGACGGCGTCATGCAGCGCCGCACCTCTCCCGACCCGGGCACCTACCTGGGGCAGGGCAAGGCCGAGGAGCTGCGCGTCATCGTCGAGGAGACCGGGGCCGACACCGTCGTGTGCGACGGGGAGCTCTCGCCCTCGCAGCGACGTGGCCTGGAGGACAAGGTCAAGGTCAAGGTCATCGACCGCACCGCGCTCATCCTCGACATCTTCGCCCAGCACGCCAAGTCCAAGGAGGGCAAGGCCCAGGTCGAGCTGGCCCAGTACGAGTACCTGCTGCCGCGTCTGCGCGGTTGGGGTGAGTCGATGTCCCGCCAGGCCGGTGGCCAGGTGGGTGCCGGTAACGGTATGGGTTCGCGTGGTCCCGGTGAGACGAAGATCGAGCTGGACCGGCGGCGCATCCGCACCAAGATGGCGAAGCTGCGCCGGGAGATCACGGCGATGAAGACGTCGCGGGTGACGATGCGCGACTCCCGTCGCCGTAACGCCGTGCCCGCCGTCGCCATTGCCGGGTACACCAACGCCGGCAAGTCCAGCCTGCTCAACCGGCTCACCGGTGCGGGGGTACTGGTGGAGAACGCGCTGTTCGCCACGCTGGACCCGACGATCCGCCGGGCGATGACCCCGGACGGTCGCGAGTTCACGCTGGCCGACACGGTCGGGTTCGTCCGCAGCCTTCCCACCCAGCTGATCGAGGCCTTCCGCTCCACGCTGGAGGAGGTCAGCGACTCCGATCTGCTCCTGCACGTGGTCGACGGGAGCCACCCCGATCCGGAGGGCCAGATCAGTGCCGTCCGGGCGGTGCTCGCCGAGCTCAAGGGCGATGTGCCCAAGGAGATCGTCGTCATCAACAAGATCGATGCCGCCGATCCCGAGGTGATCAACCGCATCGTTCTGCGGGAGCCGCGGGTCATCGCGGTGTCCGCGCGCAGCGGTGAGGGCATCGACAAGCTGCTCGACCTGATCCAGGAAGAGCTGCCGCGCCCGGACGTCGAGATCGACGTCCTCGTGCCCTATGACCGGGGCGACCTGGTCAGCAAGATCCACGAGCGGGGCGAGGTGCTCACCTCCGAGCATGTCGAGCAGGGCACCCGGATCAACGCCCGGGTGAACGCCGGACTGGCCCACCTGCTCGCCTCGTACCGCGTGGGAACGCCTGTCGCCTAGGCGTTATCGGTGACGTAGCCGGAGCGTCGCCGATACCACGCAGCCGCCCGCCGGGCGCGGGGTCACCACCAGGTCGTGCGTCAGCTGCGCGACCAGGTAGAGCCCGCGCCCGTGCTCGGAGAGGTCGTCGTCGGGGAGCCTCGGCACCAGCCGGTGCATCCCGTCGAGGAGTTCCGGCCGGCGGCCGAAGCCCGGCCCGATGTCGGCCACACTCAGCAGGGGATGCGAGCCGTTCCAGCTCAGCGTCACCCAGGCCGGTCCTGGAGTGTGGGCGAACGTGTTGGTCAGCAGTTCCGCCACGACGATCTGCGCCGAGTCCAGGTCGCTACCCAGGGCGGCCCGGCAGCGCAGGGCGGCGATCACCTGGTGCCGCACGGCCGGTACCCGCGCCGCGTCGCCCGCCTGCAGCACCCAGGTGGCCATGGCGGTCAGGGCCCAGGTCTCGCGGCGCCAGGCGGACAAGGCCGGGACGGCCTGGCGGCCGGATCTCCGGGAGGCCGTGGACCGCCGGGTGGTGCTCATGCGCTCGCTCCTCGACATCCAGTACCCGGATTCCGCACAGGCTCAGTCCCCACGGTGCAGTACGAGGGCGGTGTCCCGAGGGCCAGAGCGGCACATTCAGGTCTTTGGCCGACCGCCCATTAGGCTGGTCCGATGTCTTCCACCATCGATCCCGGGCACGACGAGCGGATCGAGGGGGAGAGCACCGACCCCGACATGGAGGACGAGGCGGCCGGCGACGCTGTCGCCGACACACCCGTGCGAGCGGGCCGGCATCCCCAAGCCGAAGCCACCCCGAAGAAGACCGGCGGCCGCCGACGCAAGGTGACCCAGCTGCTCTCCGCCGCGGTGGCGGAGATCGGGGGCGTGCCGCGCGAGGGCCAGGTGCAGATGGCCGAGGCCGTCGACGAGGCGATCAACGCCCGCAAGCACCTGCTGGTGCAGGCCGGTACCGGCACCGGTAAGTCGCTGGGCTACCTGGTGCCCGCGGTGAAGAAGGCCGTGAACTCCGAGCGCCCGGTGATCATCTCGACCGCGACGCTGGCGCTGCAGGCCCAGGTCGTCGAGCGCGACCTGCCTCGCCTGGCCGGCGCCCTGACCGAGGAGCTCGGCCGTTCCCCCAGCTGGCAGCTGGTGAAGGGCCGCCGCAACTACGTCTGTGTGCACAAGCTGGCCGGTGGTTTCCCCGACGAGGACGCGCTGTTCGACGCCCCGGCCGAACTGCCGGTGGCCGACCAGACCGACCGCGGTGTCAGCCACCCGGCACCCGGTACCGGCCAGACCGGTGTCACCTTCAGCGCCGCCGCGAGCCGGCTCGGGCGTGAGGTGGTGCGCCTGCGCGAATGGGCCGAGACGACCCGCACGGGTGACCGTGACGAGCTGGTGCCCGGCGTCTCCGAGAAGGCCTGGCGGCAGGTCTCGGTCAGCGCGCACGAGTGCCTGGGCGCCTCCCGCTGCCCGATGGCGGGGGAGTGCCACGTCGAGCTGGCCCGGGAACGCGCGCGGGACGTGGACATCGTCGTGACCAACCACGCACTGGTGGCGATCGACTCGTTCGAGGGCCGCGCGATGCTGCCCGAGCACGACGTGCTGGTGCTCGACGAGGCGCACGAGTTCGCCGATCGGGTCACGTCGGTGACGACCGACGAGATGACCCCGGCGATGGTGGAGTCGGGCGCCCGGATGGCCCGCCGCGTGGGGGTCGGTGACACGACGATGCTCGAGGTGGCCGGCGAGACGCTCGAGGCGGTGCTGGAAGACATGCCTGCCGGGCGCCTGGAGAACGGTGTGCCGGACGGGCTCCTGGCCGCGATCTCGCAGATCCGTGACAGCGCCCGGGCCGTCAGCTCGTCGATCCAGCAGCTGGCCAAGGACGAGAAGGGCGGCGACGGCGAGGGCGCCCTCCAGGTGGCGCGGGCCGCGGTGACCGAGATCTTCGACGTGGCCGAGCGGTTCATCCAGGCCGCGGCGCAGGCCCAGGCCTACGACGTGATCTGGGTCTCCCGCACGCGGCGCCCGGACGGGGGCGAGCGGATCAGCCTGCACGTGGCCCCGCTCTCGGTGGCCGGCCTGCTGCAGGAGCGGTTGTACAGCGACCGCACGGTGGTACTGACCTCGGCCACGCTGACCATCGGCGGTAACTTCGACTCCGCCGCCGGCGCGGTGGGGCTCGGCGGCGAGGGTGCGCCCGAGTGGACCGGCCTCGATGTCGGCAGCCCTTTCGACTACCCCAAGCAGGGCATCCTCTACCTGGCCAAACACCTGCCCCAGCCCGGCCGGGACGGCGCCTCCCCGCAGGCCATGGACGAGCTCGAGGAACTCATCAAGGCCTCCGGTGGGCGCACCCTCGGGCTGTTCTCGTCCCGCCGGGCCGCCGAGGCCGCCGCCGAGGCGCTGCGCGAGCGCCTGGACATGCCGATCCTGTGCCAGGGCGACGACAGCATGAACACGCTGGTCAAGGAGTTCGCGGCAGATCCGCGCACCTGCCTGTTCGGCACGCTGACGCTCTGGCAGGGCGTCGACGTGCCCGGGCCCTCGTGTCAGCTGGTGGTGGTGGACCGCATCCCGTTCCCGCGTCCCGACGACCCGCTGGCCTCGGCCCGGCAGCGCGCCGTGGCCAAGGCCGGCGGCAACGGGTTCATGTCGGTTGCGGCCACCCATGCCGCGCTGCGCCTGGCGCAGGGGGTCGGGCGGCTGATCCGCTCGTCCGACGACAAGGGCGTGGTGGCCGTGCTCGACCCCCGCCTGGCCACGGCCCGGTACGGAAGCTTTCTGCGGGCGTCATTGCCGCCGTTCTGGACCACGACCGACAAGGACGTCGTGCTCAAGGCGCTGCGGCGGATCGACGAGGCCGCGGAATCGGACTGAGCGGACCGATCGGGCTCAGGCGCGCAGCGAGACCCGGACCGCGCTGGTCAGGTCGTTGACCGTGTGCACGCCCTCGAGGAAGTCGTCCGGGAAGGTGGCGTCTAGCGCCTCACCCATCGCGGTCAGCAGCGCCGGGTGGGCGGTCTCGTCGAGCACCCGGGTCAGCGGACCGGTTCCGGCCAGAGCGTCGGCGGGGACCTGGAGCTGACGGGCGAGCACAGCGCGTACGGTCGAGTCGATTTCCACGACCGTGAGGTCAACCACGAGATCGGACACAGCTCGATCCTTTCCGTCCGTCCGGCCCGCGTCTTCGGGCCGGCTCGGTGCCATATCTGTCGGTGGCGCGTTCACCGATGTTTCTCCCCGGAGCAACCGGAACGAAACACTTTCGACGCCCGCAGGACAGTAGCGCGACGCCGGGACACTCACCGGGCCCCGGCCGGTCAAACCCCTGAACGGCCCCGGTGAGATCCAACACCTGGTCGCGGGCCCAACGGCCCTGGACATAGACATAGACATGGCGAAGCCGGCTCCGCTGATCGGGCGGAACCGGCTCGGCGATCGCGTCCGCTTCCGTGCGGACGCCTTGCGGGTGGTGCTGCGGCAGTTGGTGCTGGTGTTCCCGACCCGGTTACTCCAGACCCGGCGTCAGACCCGGCGCATGACCGCGACCACGCGGCCCAGAATCGTTGCGTCGTTACCCGGGATCGGCTTGTACGCCTCGTTGTGCGGGAGCAGCCAGATGTCGTCGCCCTTGCGCTTGAACGTCTTGACCGTGGCCTCGCCGTCGATCATCGCGGCCACCACCTCGCCGTTCTCGGCCACCGGCTGACGGCGGACCGCCACCAGATCGCCGTCGCAGATCGCGGCATCGATCATCGAGTCACCGACGACCTTGAGCAGGAACAGCTCACCGTCTCCGACCAGCTGCCGGGGCAGCGCGAAGACGTCTTCCACGGCCTGCTCGGCCAGAATCGGCCCACCGGCCGCGATCCGGCCGACGAGAGGCACGTACGACGCCGCGGGGTGCGTGTCTCCGGCCGCCTCCACCTGGAAGGCCGCCCCGCCTGCGGTGGCGGTACGCCCCATGGTCGGGCGCTCGCCCGGCATGATCACCTCGATCGCGCGCGGCCGGTTCGGATCGCGGCGGACGAAGCCCTTCTTCTCCAGGCTGGTGAGCTGGTGGGCCACACTGCTGGGGCTGGTGAGGCCGACCGCCTCACCGATCTCGCGCATGGTGGGCGGGTAGCCGCGCCGGTCGACGGTCTCCCGGATGGTCTCCAGCACCCGCCGCTGGCGCACGGTGAGGCCGTCGCCGTCGGGAGGGCCGTCGGGGAGTGTGCGCACCGTCGCACTCCCCTTCTCCGGTACCGCCGCGCCGGCGGTCCGATCGTCTGCCATCTGCCACCTCCATGACCCTGTGCCCGGCGGTTCGCCGGACACGATCACCCTAGGAAAGCGCGGCGACACTTTCAAACAAGTGTTCGAACGTGTCGCGGATTTTCCGCCGCGCAGTGGTAGACATGGAACACCTGTTCGATCGAACCTGTGTTCGAACAGCTGGTCACAGGCCCCGCCGATAGGAGTCGAGGATGAGCCTGACGTCTGCTCCGCCGTCCACCCGATCCCGGGTCGCGCCGCGCGTGCGATCCGGCCGTTCCCGCGTGTCTCACGTGTCCCGTGTCCCGGTCGCACCGCGCCGCCGGCATCCGCTGCTGCGGGCGCACGGTGCTCGCCCCGCTCCCGACCGGCGTCCCCGGCTGCGCATCGTGCGCGAGGGGGAGAGGGCGATGCCCCGAGTGCCCTCGGGAGCGCCGCTGCGGCTGACGCGCCGCGGCCGGGTCGTTCTCCGGGGTGGCGGCCTGCTGCTCGCCGTGGTTGCCGTCCTTGCCGGGGTGCTGCTCCTCGACCGTCCGGCCGAGGCCGGGTCGCAGGCCCGGCCGGTGCCGGTCAGCTATCACACGGTGCTCTCGGGCGAGACGCTCTGGGGGATCGCCGGCCGGATCGCGCCGGACGTCGATCGGCGCGAGACCGTCGCCGACATCATCGAGCTCAACGCACTTCCCGGCCCGGCCGTGAGCGCCGGACGCCGCATCGCCCTTCCTGCCCACTGACGGGCCATTGACCGGCCATTGACGGGTCATTGACGGGTCATTGACGAGCCACTGACGGGCAGCTGACGCCCGCCCGTTCGGGTGGTCGTCCACCATGGCCGTACCCGTGATCATCCGCTATCCGGACGCCGTTAGACCGCGACTTTCCGTAGCTTTATAGTTGCGCCGGGTAGTCACTCGACTGGAGTAGTTCTGCTCGTAAAGGCGCGGGCGGGTGCGCAGCTCGGCCAATATCGCATCGGGGCTCCCACGTGGGCGGCTTGCAACGAGTCCGCCTCCGGCCTAGCGTTGCCCCCAGATGTAGTAGTTACAGAGCTGTGAAGCGTCCACATCTAGTCAACATCTACTCAACAGGCAGTCAGTGGTTACCCACAGGGCGAAGTCGTTCATCCCGGGTTGTGCGCAGATCCGTCCGCGACCCTGCCCTGCGAGTGTCCCGGAAGGAGTCGCGCCGTGAACTGTCCCTTCTGTCGTAACGCCGATTCCCGGGTCGTCGACTCGCGGAGCACGGACGACGGTGCCGCCATCCGTCGGCGCCGGCAGTGCCCCGAGTGCGGCCGTCGCTTCAGCACCCTGGAGACGGCCAGCCTGACCGTGGTCAAGCGGTCGGGAGCCACAGAACCGTTCAGCCGCGCGAAGATCGCGACCGGCGTGCGAAAAGCGTGTCAGGGCCGCCCGGTGGGCGAGGACGACCTCGCCCGGCTGGCCCAGCGCGTCGAGGAGGCCATCCGGGCGACCGGTTGCGCCGAGATCGAGGCCCACGAGGTGGGTCTCACCATCCTGGTGCCGCTGCGCGAGCTCGACGAGGTCGCGTACCTGCGGTTCGCCAGCGTCTATCAGGCCTTCGAGTCGCTCGAGGACTTCGAGTCGGCCATCACGGTGCTCCGGGCCGAGCGGGAGCCCACCGGCGTCGAGCCGGGCTCCCCGTCCGCGCCGAGCACTCCCTGAATCACCGCCGTCGCCCGGCTGGGGAAGGCAAGGCGGCGGCGGTCCACAACAACGCACGTCAATTCAGTGAGAACAAGCCAGTACTGGCACAACTACGCCGTCGTGCGGTCGCTGACACCGCCGGCAGCAACCAAAGGGGAACGGACGTATGACGGAGACCGCGTCGGGCCGAGGCTCGCGGAAGACCCGCGACGCCGCACCGCAGGTGCGCCGCACCGGCCTGAACATCGGGCGGATCTACACCACGGAGGGGGTCCACCCCTACGACCAGGTGACCTGGGAGCGGCGCGACGTCGTCCAGACCAACTGGCGGTCGGGTGAGACGATCTTCGAGCAGAAGGGGGTCGAGTTCCCCGACTTCTGGAGCCTCAACGCGTCCACCATCGTCACCACCAAGTACTTCCGCGGCGCCTTCGGTACCGACGCCCGCGAGTCGAGCCTCAAGCAGCTCATCGACCGGGTGGTGCTGACCTACACCAAGGCCGGCCGCGACAACGGCTACTTCCTGACCGAGGCCGACGCCGACGTCTTCGAGCACGAGCTCACCTGGATGCTGCTCAACCAGGTCTTCGCGTTCAACTCGCCGGTCTGGTTCAACGTCGGCACCAGTGCCCCGCAGCAGGTCAGCGCGTGCTTCATCCTCTCCGTCGACGACTCGATGGACTCGATCCTGAACTGGTACAAGGAAGAGGGTTTCATCTTCAAGGGCGGCTCCGGCGCCGGCCTGAACCTCTCCCGGATCCGCTCGTCCAAGGAACTGCTGCACAGCGGCGGCACGGCCTCCGGTCCGGTGTCGTTCATGCGCGGTGCCGACGCCTCGGCCGGCACCATCAAGTCCGGTGGTGCCACCCGACGCGCGGCGAAGATGGTCGTGCTCGATGTCGACCACCCCGACATCGAGGAGTTCATCGAGACCAAGGCGCGCGAGGAGAACAAGATTCGCGCCCTCCGCGACGCCGGATTCGACATGGACCTCGGCGGCCGGGACATCACCAGCGTCCAGTACCAGAACGCCAACAACTCGGTCCGCGTCAGCGACGAGTTCATGCGCGCTGTCGAGTTCGGTGAGCAGTTCGGCCTGACCAGTCGCACCAGCGGCGAGGTCATCGAGCACGTCGACGCCAAGGAACTCTTCGGCAAGCTGGCCCAGGCTGCCTGGGAGTGCGCCGACCCCGGCATCCAGTACGACGGGGTGATCAACGACTGGCACACCACGCCGGAGTCCGGTCGGATCAGCGCCAGTAACCCGTGTTCGGAGTACATGCACCTGGACAACTCCAGCTGCAACCTGGCCTCGCTGAACCTGCTCAAGTTCGTCCAGGCCGACGGCGGTTTCGACGTCGAGAAGTTCACCAAGGCCGTCGAGATCGTGATCACCGCGATGGACATCTCGATCTGCTTCGCCGACTTCCCGACCGAGGCGATCACCGAGACCACGCGCGCCTACCGCCAGCTCGGTATCGGCTACGCGAATCTCGGTGCGCTGCTGATGGAGTCGGGGCTGGGCTACGACTCCGAGGGTGGCCGGGCGCTCGCCGCGTCCATCACCTCGCTGATGACCGGTGCGGCGTACCGTCGTTCGGCGGAACTTGCCGGTGTGGTGGGGGCTTACGACGGCTACCAGCGCAACGCCGAGGCCCACCGTCGCGTCATGCGCAAGCACGCCGCCGCGAACGACACCATCCGCACGGTGCACCCGATGGACGCCGCGGTGCAGCGCGCGGCCACCCAGGAGTGGGAGGCGTCGCTGGCGATCGGTGAGGTCAACGGCTGGCGCAACGCCCAGGCCTCGCTGCTCGCGCCCACGGGCACCATCGGCTTCATGATGGACTGCGACACCACCGGTATCGAGCCGGACTTCTCGCTGGTCAAGTTCAAGAAGCTGGTCGGCGGCGGCTCGATGCAGATCGTCAACCAGACGATTCCGCGGGCCCTGCGCAAGCTCGGTTACGCCGAGGAGACGGTTGAGGCCATCGTCGAGTACATCGGCGAGAAGGGGCACGTCATCGACGCTCCCGGCCTGAAGACGGAGCACTACGAGGTCTTCGACTGCGCGATGGGCGAGCGTGCCATCCGCCCGATGGGCCACGTGCGGATGATGGCCGCGACCCAGCCGTTCCTGTCCGGTGCCATCTCCAAGACGGTCAACCTGCCGGAGAACGCGACGGTCGAGAACATCGCCGACGTCTACTTCCAGGGCTGGAAGCTGGGCCTGAAGGCGCTGGCCGTCTACCGCGACAACTGCAAGGTCGGCCAGCCGCTCTCCGACGCCAAGGCCAAGAAGGCGGACGCCCCGGTCGAGAAGGTCGTGGAGAAGGTCGTCGAGTACCGTCCGACCCGCCGCCGTCTGCCGAAGTCCCGCCCGTCGATCACCACCCGCTTCACCGTGGGCGGCGCCAAGGGCTACATGACGGCCGGTTCCTACCCGGACGACGGTCTCGGCGAGGTCTTCATCAAGCTCGGCAAGCAGGGCTCGACCCTGGCCGGCATGATGGACTCCTTCTCCGTCGCCGTGAGTATCGCCCTGCAGCACGGGGTTCCGTTGCAGACGTACGTGGAGAAGTTCACGAACCTGCGCTTCGAGCCGGCCGGCCTGACCGACGACCCGGACGTGCGCATGAGCGCGAGCATCATGGACTACGTCTTCCGCCGCCTCGCCCTCGACCACCTGTCCTTCGAGGAGCGCTCGGCACTGGGCATCTACTCGGCCGACGAGCGGGCCCGCGAGCTGGCCACCGGCTCGTACCTGCCGCTGGACGATGATGGCGAAGACGTCGAGGAAGAGCTCGAGAGTCTCGCCCAGTCCGCCCAGTCGCAGGAGATCCCCCAGCCCCTGACCACGGGCAAGGCCACCAGCCAGCTGCCGGTCGTCAACGTGAACGGTGCGGCCGCGGCCAAGTCCGCCCCGAAGGCCGTGCACTCCTCGGCCGAGCTGTTCGAGGCCATGCAGGGCCGCACCGCCGACGCCCCGATGTGCTTCACCTGCGGCACCAAGATGCGCCCGGCCGGTTCCTGCTTCGTCTGCGAGGGCTGCGGGAGCACCTCCGGCTGCAGCTGAACATCACGCAGATGACAAGACGGCCCGGTGCGCGAAATAGTGCACCGGGCCCGTCTTAACGTCGGCCCTGAGCGGGTGGTACTCGCCGCCAGTGCTCGGACGAGGGCCCCTCGGCGTCTGCAGCCTCCACTTCCGTTGCGGCGAGCGTGATCTGGTCGAGCATCCGATACATAGGGCCGAAGTCCCGTCCCTCGGAGGCAGCCCGGCAGGCGTGGTCGTTGGTCTCTCCCCGGACGGCCTCCCAGTTCAGGTACCAGCCGGCGTCCCCGGCGATCCGGTCCCAGAACAGCCGCTGGGTGCGGCCGTTTCCCTCCCGGAACGGGTGCAGGAAGTTCACCTGGTCATAGTGGTGGGCCAGGCGCAGGATGAAGGTCGGGCGGTCGAGGCCTTGCAAGAATTCCTCCGCGTGCAACTCGCCGAATGCGAATGCACTGCGCGAGCAAGGTGATTCACGCCGACGAACGGTTCGGCTCCATCGACGTGTTTGCGCATGTCGATGACCCGGAGGTGGCCGGCTCAGTCGTAGACGTCCTGGAAGACGAAACCGTGGATCGCCGCTAGTTCAGACCAGAGCGTTCTCACTGGTCGTGAGTTCTTCCTGCGTCTTGACGCCGAGCTTGTTCCGGAGGATTCCGCACGCCGGATCAAGGTAAGGGTCATGCTGATGCTCTGAGATGTCGGCATCTGATGAGCGGGCAGTGCTGCCGGAAGAATCAGGTCGGCCTATTGGCACCATGTCGAGCTTGGATCCGTTCGCGAAGTTCCCACGAGGTGATCCGGCCTTCGACGTATTCCTGCCCGTCGGCGCGATCCGAGGAGCCTAGGTGGCCTCCCTCCATCACGCCGCTGTGGATGAGGGCGGACACGCGTCGCTGGCGCTCGGCGCGGGTGGTGACCCGTGTGCCCGAACCAGTTCTGACAGTCGGTGTCGCCATCGTTCGTCTCCTCCACAGAGCCCCGTGCAACCGCCACCGTACCGGTTCGACCTCGATGACAACGATGCATAAGGCCGGTCCGGACGCATCAGAGTCACGGTTTCCTCGAACGAACGGGAACGTACCCAGAGCGATCCATGGTGAACGCATCGTGATCAAGGCTATCAAAATGACGCCTTCCGGTATTCGTCACGCGTAGGTTCCCACCGTTCCGTAGACCGGGATGAACACCACGATCACCGCCACCGTGCCGGCCAGGGTCAGGGCGATCGGGAGCGGACCACGGATGCTCCGGGCGAGCATGACGGCCAGGAAGGCGACCCCGGCCAGACCGCTCAGGGTCCAGTAGACCGGGCTGGTGGTCTCCGGTACGTAGATGAGGCCGAACAGGGCCTCGCCGATCGTCACGCCGGCCAGCGCCGCGGTGGCCAGGGCCGGGCGCACTCCGTCGCCGTGCAGCCAGGCGGCCGACAGACCGATGAAAAGCCCGGCGACAGCGCTGGACAGCGTCCACAGCAGGGGGTCGTAGGCCTCGCCGGACAGCGCCAGGCCAGCGGTGAAGCCGAACATGAGCAGCACCGAGCTCGCCGATCCCAGCAGGGTCGCCGGCACCGGGCGGGCCCGGACCCGGAGGATCAGCACGACGATCACCAGTACCCAGGCGTTCGCCGAATTGGCCAGGGAATACAGCGAATACGGCAGCACGGTCTGGGCCCAGGCGGTCAGGGCGCCGATCACGAAACTGAGGACGCAGACCATCAGCCAGGCGTGTAAGGGGTCACTGGTGGGGTGGCTGGTTGTCCGGGACACCCTCGCAAGGGTGGCCGCCCGCGGCGGGGCGGACATCGTCCTCAAGTATCAGAGCGCTGGCCTTCCGGGCAGTTCTTCCGCGACCAGCGATCCGGCTGGGGAGAGGCGACGTGGGAGCTCCCGGCCCGGGCGGCGGGCTGACCTCCGTGCCTATGCTGGGGCCGTGGCGCTCGACTACCTCCTCTACGTGATCGCCGATCTCGAGCCCGAACACCTGGGGCAGCGACTGTTTCCGGGTATCGCCCCCACGGCGGTGGACCCGGGAGACATCGCGGAGCGCGACGTCGTCTGTATGTGCTGCGAACCGGTGACACTGCCGCACGTGACCTATGACCGGTGGGACGCGCAGGGTATGTCGGTGAGGGTGGAGGCCAGCCCTCACCGCGATCCGGAACGTCTGGGCCGCAGTGTCCGGATGCACGCCAAGGGCGACGACGGGGAAGAGGTGACGCGATATCTCAAGCCCTGCGCCAGCGTCGTTTTCGAGCTGCGGGACGACGACGCCCTCCGACCCGCCCGTCAGGCGCTGGAGGCCGTCACCCGCTTCGCGCACTCGGGCCCGGAGAACTTCTACTATCTGCACAACCACCACTACCTGCTGCTCTCCCGGGCCCACGGCGAGCTGCGCCGGCACCGGCCGAAATGGTGGGACTGGCACGGCGGCTTCGACGACCTCGTCCCCTCGACCGCCCGGGCCCGGACCTACCCGGAGCGTCCTGCGGCCCACGCCCCCCGTTCCCGGCGTCGCCGGGGGTGAGGTTCAGAACCGCAGCAGGATCTTCGCCATCGAGCGCTCGGCGGCGAGGCGGACCTTCCGGGTGCCGTGGGCCAGGTGGTTGCGCAGTTCCGGCACGTCACGGGTGTCACCGAACCGGCCCAGGCCCTCCAGGCAGGCGGCCCGTACCTGGGAGTCACCGGCCCACAGGCTGGTGCGGTACCACTCGCCGAGATCCAGGCCGAGACGCTGGGCGTGCAGGCAGGCGAGCGCCCGGGTGGCCGGGGCCGGATCGGCCAGCAGGGGCTCCAGGTCGGAGGAGTCGAGATCGTCGGCATCGCGCAGCGCGATCCATCGCACGTCGGGGTCCGGAGCGGCGAGAAGCCCGGCGGCAACGGCGATCCGGTCTTCGGCCAGCCATCCCGCACAGGCCCGGCGCAACCAGGCGTCGTGCTCGGACAGGGCGATCGTCACCATCTGCGGGGGCGGCAGCTCCCCGAGCGAGCGGGCCAGGGAATGGGCCCAGCGCCGTTCGCCGGGACTGCCGATCCGGTCGAACGTCCCGACGAACGCCGGCACCGGCATCTGCTGGAAGAGGAGGTCCAGCACGGCGTTCAGAGCAGTGCCCGACTGGGCCCAGCGGCGGCGCCGGGCCTCGACCAGACATCGCAGAGCCGAAAGGTGTTGCTTCACGTCGAACCGGGGCAGCAGGGCGTCGGCGGCGGCCGTGCGCACCTGGGGTACCGGGTCGAGCAGGCCGAGGGCCAGGGCGGTGGTGACGGTGGAGGTGCCCGGCATCGCCGCGAGCACCTGGGTGGCTTGCTGCCGGACGTACCCGTCGGGGTGCCGGCTGAGCACCGCGGCGGCCACGACCGGGACATCCGGCCGCCGCAGACGGTCGCGGGCCGCCGCGACGGGGATCCAGAGCTTGTGGTCGGTGTGGTCGAGGTAACTGCAGTAACGGCTCAGCGCCAGCCAGGCCCGGCTGTCCATCCGGTCGAGCACGCGACCGGTGGCCGCCATCTCGCCGGCGTCGCCACTCGCGACGCTACGGATCACGTCGAGCACGAGGGTACTGCTGGAGAGAACCTTCACCACGAGGCCCATCCTGGGTGACGCATCCGCTTTCGGCCAGAGAATTTCGCGTATGTCACCCGCGGCCGACCAGTCCGCCCTCATAGGCGATGACCACCAGCTGCGCCCGGTCGCGGGCCCCGAGCTTGCCGAGTACCCGGGACACGTGCGTCTTCACGGTCAGCGGAGAGAGCACCAGTTCCTGCGCGATCTCCTTGTTCGACATCCCCGCCGCGACCAGACCCAGGATGTCGCGCTCGCGCTGGGTCAGGCTGTCAAGGCCCTCCACCACTTTCGGGCCGGCCGGGACGACCGGTGAGGGAGCGGTCTGCGCGCCGACGTAGGCCTGGATCAGCCGCCCGGTCACCTGGGGTGCCAGCAGCGCCTGCCCCTCGTGCACGAGGCGGACCGCGTCGATGAGCGCCTCGGGTTCGATGTCCTTGAGCAGGAACCCCGAGGCGCCGGCCTTGAGGGCCCCGAACACGTACTCGTCCAGCTCGAACGTGGTCAGCACGATGACGCGGGTACCGGTCAGGGCGGGGTCCGCGGTGATCCGGGCGGTGGCCTGCAGCCCGTCGGAGCGTGGCATCTGCACGTCCATCAGCACCACGTCCGGCCGGGTCTGCCCGGCCAGCTGCACGGCCTGGTCGCCGTCGCCGGCCTCACCGACCACCTCGAGGTCGGGTACGGCCTTCATCAGGGCCCGGAAACCCGCGCGCAGCAACGGCTGGTCGTCGACGAGCATCACCTTGATCGTCACAGTGCCTCTTTCCTGTCGGGGAGGGGCAGGGCCGCGCTGACCCGCCACCCACCGGTGGGCCGGGGCCCGGCCTCGAGGGTCCCCCCGACGGCGGCCGCCCGTTCCCGCATGCCCCGCAGGCCGCTGCCCGAACCGCTGGTACTCAGCGGCCCCGGGCAGGCCCCACCCTCGTCCACCACCTCGACGACCAGCCGGTCGTTCACCGGTCGCACGCTCACCCGGGCGCTGGTCGGGCCGGCGTGCCGCAGGGTGTTGGTCAGGGCCTCCTGAACGATCCGGTAGGCCGTGGTGCCGATCGGGGTGGGCACCGGCCCGGGGTCCAGCTCGACGGTGACGTCGAGACCGGCGGTGCGCAGGTTCTCGGCGAGATCGTCCAGGGCCGCGACGGCCTGCACCGGAGGCCCGGGCTGGGAGGCCACCGGCTCACCCGCCTGCAGCAGGCCGAGCGTGGAGCGCAGGTCGCCCAGTGCGTCGCCACTGACCTGCTTGATGGTGCGCAGCGTGGCGTGCGCCTCGTCCGGGTCGTTGTGCACCAGGTAGGCCCCGACCCCGGCCTGGACGTTGATGGTGACGAGGGCGTGGGCGACCACGTCGTGCACGTCGCGGGCGATGCGCAGCCGTTCCTCACCCGCCCGCCGCCGCGCCGTCTCCTCCTGGGTGCGCTCGGCGGTCTGGGCGCGCTCGACCAGGGCGGTCATGGCGGCCCGGCGCTCGTGGGCGGCCACACCCAGGGCCAGCGGCAGCACCGCCCAGGCGAGGTTCTGAGCCGTGGGCACGCTGAACAGCGCATGAGGGCTATAGATCTGCAGGATGGCCAGGGTCAGGGGCAGGAGCGCCACGCCCGCGGCCAGTGCGGCCCGGCGGCCGTGGCGGTCGGCGACCGCGTAGGCGCAGAGCACGGCCGGGGCGGGGAGCGTGGTGTAGATATCGACATCGGCCTGGGCGAGCCCGAAGAGGGTGATGATGGCCAGGGTCAGTGACACCGCGGGCAGCTGCCGTCGCAGCAGGACCGGCAGCGCGGCCAGGACGATCGTGGTGGCCTGCAGGATGCTCAGGGGCAGGCTCCGAAAAGCCACCTCGGCGAACATCCCGCCCGCGCAGAGCACCGTCAGCGCGACACCCCAGAACCGGATCACTCCCGACAGATTAGCCGCGAGTGATCCGGTCAGGTAAGAGCTCATGAAAATCAGTTCGCCAGAACCAGTTCGGGTCGTCCCTCGGACAGGCCCACCCGGTCGTGCACACGCCGCAGCCACATCGGCGACCACCAGTTCCACTTGCCCATCAGGGCCATCAGGGCCGGGACCAGCAGGGAACGGACGACGAACGCGTCCACCAGTACCCCGACGGCTGTGGAGATGCCGATCTGCTGCATGAACGAGATCTCGCTGGTGCTGAAGGCCCCGATGGCCACCGCCAGCAGGATCGCGGCCGCGGTGACGATGCTGCCGGTGCGGCCCAGACCCGAGGCCACCGCCTCACGCTCACTCAGACCCTCCTCCCTGGCCTCCTTGATCCGGCCGAGCAGGAACACGCCGTAGTCGGTGGAGAGCGCGAAGACCAGGGCCGCGGCGACCAGGAAGTCGGTCGGTTCCACACCGCCGTTGGGCGTGTAGCCGAGCAGACCCGTCAGGCGGCCGTCCTGGTAGACGAAGACGATCGAGCCCAGCGAGACGCCGACGGTCAGCACGTTCATCAGTACGGCCTTGACCGGCAGCACGACCGAGCCGGTCATCAGCCACAGCACCAGCATCGTGAGCACCACCAGCAGGGTCACGGCGAGGGGCAGGGTGCCGGCGAGGGCGTCCTGCTGGTCGATGAAGGACGCGGCGGGTCCGGTCACCAGGGCGTCGACACCGGTGTCGGCGGCCAGATCACGGACGTCGTTCACGACGGTGCGGGCCTGGTCACCGGTCGCGTCGCCGTCGACGAGCAGGTCGAGCTGCCAGGTGCCCCCGCCCAGATCGGCGGGCCCGGCCGGTTCCGTGCCGGAGGCCACGCCGGGCAGGGCGGACGCGGCACCGGCGAAGTCCTCGACCTGGGAGGCGTCGTCACTGCGGACGGCGATGCTCACAGGGGTGCCGGTGTCGGTGCCGTAGTGCTCGGTCAGGGTGTCGGCCACCACCCGGGAGCTGAGGGTCTGCGGGATCACCGTTTCGTCGACCGGGGTCCAGTTCGCCCGCAGGGCCGGGGCCGCCAGGAGCAGCATCACGGCGGCGGTCGCGACGGCGATGGCTCCGGGCCTGCGCATCACCGCGTGGGAGAACCGGTACCAGCGACCCTCGCCCGAGGTGCGCTGCCGGCGTGCCAGTTTCGTTCCCCACAGACCGAACAGCGCGGGGGAGACGATCAGCGAGGCGAGGGCGGCGACCACGGCGACCGTGGCCCCGGCGATGCCCATCGACCGCAGGAAGCCCATCGGGAACACCGCGAGTGTGGCCAGGGCCACGGCGACGGTGGCGGCCGAGTAGACGACCGTGCGGCCGGCGGTGCGCATCGTGGTCAGCACGGCTGAGGGCCCGGCTCCCTGGCGGGTCAGTTCCTCGCGGTAGCGGCTCAGCAGGAACAGTGAATAGTCCACGGCCAGGCCCAGTCCCAGGCCGATGACGAGGTTGAGGGCGAAGATGCTCAGGCCGTAGAGCTGGTTGACCCCCAGCAGCGCGAGGAACGTGCCGAGAACGGTCGTGATGCCGACGATGAGCGGCAGAACGGCTCCTCTCCCGCCGAAGAAGAGGATCGACAGCAGCACCAGCACCGGGAAGGCGAACAGCTCGGCCCGGCTCAGGTCCTTCTCGGTCTGCTCGCCCAGTTGCAGGCCCAGTACGGCCTCACCGCCCAAGGTCACGCCCGCGCGCCCGTCGAACGCCTCGATCACGTCCTGGGCGATCTTCTCCTCGTCGAGACCGGCCCGCAGCGTGGCGGTGACCAGTGTGGAGCTGCCGTCGGTGGCGGGACCGGCGGGGTCGGCGGCGGCCACACCCTCCACGGCCGACAGGGTGGCGACCGTGTCGGCCACCGTGGCCGGGCTCTCGACCAGCACGAGCACCCCGGCGCTGGGCTGCAGGCCGGTCGCGGCCTCGATCCGCTCCAGCGCCCGGGAGGACTCGGCGTCCGGGGGAGCGAACCCGCCCTCGGTGTCCAGGGCCCCGGCCACCGGACCCCCGAAGACACCGGCCAGGGCGACGAACAGCAGCACGGCCAGGAGGGAGCGGCGGGGTGCGGCATGCAGGATCCGCACGAAGCGGCTGATGGGTGAACTCTTCTCGTCCATGCCCCGAGCTTCGCGGGGAGGGGCCGGCCCCCGCGTCCGTCGCGAGATGGCATCCGGAGCGGTCCGGACCGGCCGCATACGCCATGCGATGTACGCCGGGGGGCCGCCCCCCAATCGGCCGTGATCATGCAAAACCTCCCCGGAGTTCTAGAACTCCAGCGCCCACTGTTCTAGAACGCTGGGGAGGTTTTGCATGATCACGGAAGAAAATAAGCGACGGCTTGTGTCAGGCGGGTGGGGTGGTGGTGGCCGCGGCCCGGAACATCACCGCGATCGCCGCCGCGCCCGGGTCCTGCACGTCGGCCAGGTGCTCGGAGGGTACGTAGGCCGATCGTCCGGCGCGCGCGGAGGTCATCGAAGCCGTTGCGGTGGAGCCCTTCTCGGCTGCCTCGGCGGCGTCCGCGGCCGATCCGGTCGACAGGGCGGCGACGGCCGGCACCAGGGCGTCGAGCATGGTGCGGTCGCCGACCGAGGCGCCGCCGTAGCGCTGCATCGCGCCGATCCCGGCCTGCAGCGCGTCGGCCACGGAAACGCCCTGTGCCGAGGCGGTTCCGGCGGCGGCGAAGAACACCGAGCCGAGCACCCCGCTGGAGCCGCCCATGCTGGTGGCGAGAATGCCGGAGAGCGCGGAGAAGAGGGCGGGTCGCTCGGCCAGGGGCAGGGTGTCCAGCCCGGCCAGCACCCGGCGCGCGGCGGTGCTGAACGTCGAGCCGGTGTCGCCGTCACCGACGTACGAGTCCAGGGTGTTGAGCATGCCCTCGGCCTCGATGATGCTGTCGCAGACGGCGGTCAGGAGCGTGCGGACGTCGTGGTCGGCGGACGCGGTGAACGTCGGGTTCTCGACGGCCGGCACCTCGACGAGGGTGACCTCACCCACCGGCAGGGCTCCCGGCCAGGCGATGTGTGCGGCCACCGGGGCCTGGAGCAGTGCGGTCAGCTCGGCGTCGACCGGCAGGGCCGAGACCGAGAAGCCCTGGGCCGCAAGCGAGGTCATGAGCAGGGCGGGGCCGGTCAGCAGCGACGCCCGGGCTCCCAGGGGAGTGGCGAGCAGGTCGCGCAGCACGATGCCGAGCTCCAGGGCGGCCACGCCACCGAGGTTGTTCAGCAGGAGGGCGAGCGGCCCCCCGGACACCGACTCCTCGAGAGAGGAAGCCATCGACGCCACGAGAGCAGCCGCGTCCTCCAGCTGGATGGTGTGGGCCCCGGGCTCGCCGTGGATGCCGAGACCCAGCTCGGCCGTGCCCGGCTCGACCCGTTCGGTGTAGGGACGGCCCGGGATGGCCACACCGGTCAGGGAGACGCCGAGCGTCTTGGCGGTGGAGGCCACACGCCCGGCGACGGCGGCCACCTCGGCGAGGGAGGCACCCGACTCGGCCGCGGCCCCGGCGGTCTTGTGCACGAACAGGGTCCCGGCCAGACCTCGCGGCTGGGGCGCGTCGGGCAGTGCGATGTCGTCGCCGACCACGACCATCTCCACGGCGAGGCCCAGGGCCCGGGCCCGCTCGACGGCGAGGCCGAAGTTCAGCCGGTCGCCGGTGTAGTTCTTCACGATCACCAGGCATCCCGCGTCGCCGGTGACCGACACGATCGCGGCGAGCACCGCGTCCACACTCGGGGAGGCGAAGATGTCACCGCAGACGGCGGCGGTCAGTAGACCCTGACCCACGAACCCCGCGTGAGCGGGCTCGTGCCCGGCCCCACCCCCGGAGACCACGGCGACCCGGTCGCGCGGGGCATCGGTGCGGACGACCACCTTGATGTCCGGATAACCGTCGAGCCGGGCCAATCTGCCGCCCGAGGCCCGCACCAGCCCGTCGATCGAGTCCTGCACGGCGTGGTCGACATCGTTGACGAGGTGGCCCATGAATGCTCCTTCGCGCGGCGTGAATCCTCTTCGACACTATCGAAGTGCACTGTGGGACACCTGAGGCCGCAGGCGTCACACGTCACAGATCCCGCCTGCATCGAACGGAACCCTTGCCGCGTCTGTACGGTGTCGCGTCCACCCCGATCACCCGATCACCCCGATCGCCCCCAAGGAGCCCTCGATGGACGAATTCAGGGATTTCGATGGTTCCATCGACCCGTTCTTCTACTTCTTCTTCGCCATCGCGGGCTTGATCGCGCTGGTCTTCCTTGCTTTCGTGGTGGCTATCGGCAAGGCCACCGTCCAGGGGATGCAGCAGCGGAGCCGGGACAACGCCGCGCCCGTGCTCACCGTGCCCGGCGCGGTCGTGGCCAAGCGCCAGGACCACCACCGCACCAGCGATCACTCGCACACCAGTTACTTCGTGACGTTCGAGATCCAGGGGCACGATCGCATCGAGTTCCCGGTCGAGGGGAACCAATGGGGGACGCTCCTGGAGGGCGACCGCGGTCAGGTCACCTACCAGGGCACCCGCTTCAAGGGTTTCAACCGCACCCCTCAGGACCGCTGAACTCTTTCTGAACCGGCCTGGACTCGGTCTGAGCTCAGACCGGGCCCGGGCCGCTCAGTCGTTGTCCGGCTCCTCGCCCTGGTAGACGCGGTCGCGGCCGGCCCCGCCGGAGAGCTGGTCCTTGCCGGAGTCACCCTCGAGCAGGTCGTTGCCCGAGTTGCCCCACAGCCGGTCGGTGCCGGAGCCGCCCTGGATCTCGTCGTGGCCCTGGCCACCGTGCAGCCGGTCGGCTCCGGAGTCACCGTCGATCTCGTCGTTCCCCGACCCGCCGAAGGCCACGTCCTGGCCGGAGCCGCCGTCGATCTCGTCGGAACCGGCCCCACCGCAGATCAGGTCGTTGCCGCCGTTGCCGTCGATCTCGTCCGCACCACCGAGCGCCACGATCACGTCCCGGCCGCGGGTGCCCTCGATGTCGTCCGCCCCGCCGGTGCCGACGATGGTGGCCCTGACCCCGTTGCAGGTGTGGGCGGCCGAGGCGGTGGGGGTGGCAGCGGCGGCCGGGCCCGCGAGCAGGAGGGTGCCGGCGCCGAGCGCGGCCGCGGCGCTGACGGCGAGGGGAAGGGTGCGGGTCATGCGCTTCATGGCGGTCTCCTGGTTTCTCGGTTGTTCTTCCGGGCAGAAGAAGTTCACCCAGAGCGCGTGAGTGCAGGAGGAGAGGAACATGAAAGCCCTCTCATGAAGAGTGGGTCGTCGTAAGACCCTCACACGTAACAGGTGAGGCCTACTCTGTGGCCGATGGACCGTCGACAGCTGGAGTATTTCCTCGCGGTCGCGGAGTGCGGGAGTTTCACCCGGGCCGCGGCGGCCCTCACCATCGCCCAGCCCAGCCTCTCCCACGCGATCGGCCTGCTCGAGCGGGAGCTGGGATCACCGCTGTTCGAGCGGCTCGGACGGGGAGTGCGCCTGACCGCGGCCGGGCAGGCGCTGATGGTGCCGGCCCGCCGCACGCTGCGTTCGTTCCAGCTGGCCACGACCGCTGTACGCAGCGTCACGGACATCGGGTTCGGACGGCTGACGATCATCTCGAACACCTTGTGGGCGGTCGAGCCGCTGGTGCAGATCATCGGTGAGTTCCGGCAGGCCCATCCGGCGGTGCAGTTCAGCATCAGTGATCCGGTGCGGCGTTCCGACGTGCTCGACCAGGTGCGTTCGGGCGACGCGGATTTCGGCCTGGTCGACGGCACCCCGCCGGCCGGGGTGCTGGAGAGCCAGTGGCTGGTCGAGCACCGGCTGGTGGCGGTGCTACCGCCCGACGCCCTGCCCGGTCAGACCACGGTGAGCGTCACGGAGCTGGTACCGCTCGGCCTGATCTGTACGCTGCGGGGCACCGCGCTGCGGGAACTGCTCGACACCGAACTCCAGGTGGCCGGCGAGGCGTCGGAGCTGGCCGTGGAGACCGCGCACCTGGCCGCGGTGATCCCGCTGGTGCTGGCCGGCGCCGGGGCCGCGCTGCTGCCGGAGGGCCTGGCCGAGGACGCCGCCCAGCGCGGGGCCCGGGTGCTGCCGCTGCGTCGGCCGACGGTCGCGGCCGTGCACCTGATCTGGCGGGCGCGGGGGCTCAGCAGCCCGGGGCAGCACTTCCGCACCCTCGCGGCGACGATGTACGGTGACGAGACATAGATAATCTCTATAGGATTGAGAGAGAATTGGTCTCTCTTTCCAGTTCGGGACTATCGACCCTGGTTCTCCCGGCTGCCACGATCAGGGACAGTCGAGAGGACGGAGCTATGGGTCGCGGACGCGGACACCCCCGATGCGGACGTGGGGATCAAGTGTGGTAACCGGCGCATAATTCTCGCCCCCAGCGAGCTTCCGGGCGCGTTTCCTGGCAGGGTGGTGCGTTCCGTATCCACTTGCCGACGATGACGTGAACCCGATGAACAACCCTGCCTGAAGCTATGACCTGCCCAGCCGGACCGGATCTTTCCGGGCCCAGATCTGCTGCGGTGGTCTGGTTTCTTGCAGGACATGAACTTTCGGCCGCACCTTGACGTGTCTTGGTCCAAGAGCGGCCGCCCGGCGCAGTTTCTGCGACGCTCCGGCCCGGGTGGACCACTGAATCGGCAGCATCAGCAGCAGCACCGGAAGAAGGAGAAGTCCGATGAAGCCTCCCGGCATACGCCGCGGTCGCAGGATGCTGGCCCTCGCGGTCTGTGTGACGGCGGTCGCGACCACCATGGCCTGCTCCAGCGCGCAGGACAAGGGCGACTTCGCCCTGGTCGCCGACAGCGGTGGCGGTGACGACGGCGGTGGTGGCGGCGCCGAGTCCGTCACCCTGATCCAGCAGCCCTGGGTCGACCTCCAGGCCGAGAACGAGATCAGCAAGCAGATCCTGGAGGGTCTGGGCTACTCGGTGAAGGTCGACGAGGTCTCGGTCGAGCTCGGCGCCCAGGCCATGTCCACCGGCGACGCGGACGCCTACCTGGGTAACTGGTGGCCCTCGCAGGAGCCCACCTACGGCGACCTGATCGACGCCGGTGACGTGGAGGTCGCCAGCACGATCCTCGAGGGCACCGAGTACGCCCCGGCCGTGCCCGCCAAGACCGCCGAGCGCCTCGGCATCACGTCCCTGGCCGACCTGGACGAGCACGGCGACGAGTTCGGCCGCCGGATCTACGGCATCGAGGCCGGTTCCCCCGGCAACGAGACGATCCAGAAGGCCATCGACGACGACGCCTACGGTCTGGGCGACTGGAAGCTGGTGGCCAGCGGTACGGCGGCCATGCTGACCCAGGTGCAGAAGGCCGACTCCTCCGGCAAGGCCATCGTCTTCCTGGGCTGGAGCCCGCACTGGATGACCGTGGACTTCGGCGCGACGTTCCTCGAGGACCCGGACAAGGTCTGGGGCGGCGCCGGTGAGATCCGCACCGTGTCGCGCAAGGGCTGGGCCGCGGACAACCCCAACATCGCGGCCTTCCTCAAGAACCTGACCTTCACCACGGACGAGGCCGGCCAGTTCTACTACGACAAGGACAAGGACGGTAAGTCCCTGCCCGACATCGCCAAGGCCTGGATCAACGACAACCCGGACAAGGTCCGGGAGTTCCTCAAGGGTGTGCAGTCCAGTGACGGTCAAGACGCGGAGTCGGTGATCCTCAAATGATCGAGGGCAAGGGACTGAGCAAGGCCTACGGGCTGAGCGACAGCGCGGCCCGCCGGGCGCTGGCCAGTGACGACCCGGCCGCCGCGGTGGCCCGGGCCGGTGGCTACCTCGGTGCGCACGACGTCAACTTCACCATCGAGACCGGCGAGATGTTCGTCGTGATGGGACTTTCCGGTTCCGGCAAGTCCACCGTGCTGCGCATGATCAACCGTCTGAACGAGCCGAGCAACGGCCAGCTGCTCATCGACGGCGAAGACATCGTGGGCATCCCGGACTCCCGGCTGCGGCAGATCCGCAACGAGAAGATCGGCATGGTGTTCCAGCACTTCTCGCTCTTCCCGCACCGCACGGTGCTGGAGAACGCCGCGTACGGGCTCAAGGTGCGCGGGATCTCCAAGAGCGAGCGGTTCGAGAAGGCCGACGCGGCGCTGCACCGGGTCGGGCTGAACGGGCGGGGCTCGAAGTACCCGCACGAGCTGTCCGGCGGTATGCGCCAGCGCGTGGGCCTGGCCCGGGCGCTCGCCGTCGACCCGCCGATCCTGCTGATGGACGAGCCGTTCTCGGCTCTCGACCCGCTGATCCGCCGCGACATGCAGGACCTGCTCATGCAGCTGCAGGCCGAGGACAAGCGCACCACCGTCTTCGTCACGCACGACCTGAACGAGGCCATGCGGATCGGTGACCGGATCATGGTGATGCGCGACGGCAAGGTCGTGCAGACCGGCGCCGGGGTCGAGATTGTGGCCCGGCCCGCCGACGACTACGTCAGCGAGTTCGTGGCCGACGTCGACCGGGCCCGGGTGCTCACCGCCACCGACCTGATGCGCCCGGCGCTGCTGACGTTCGCGGTGGACGAATCACCCCGGACCGCGCTCACGAAACTGGCCGACAACGAGGCCAACGGCGCTTTCGTGCTCAAGGACGACAGGCACCTGCTCGGCGTCGTCACCGACACCCACCTGCACGAGGCCATCAGCCGCGGGCAGAAAGACCTGTCCGGCGCGGTCACGAAGGATTACCACGCCGTGAAGCCGGACGCCGTGATCGGCGACTTCATGCACCTGGCCGGCCGTCAGGTCGTGCCGGTGACCGTCGTCGACGAAGACGGCAAGCTGGCCGGCGTCGTGCCCCGCGCCGCGATCCTGTCCAGCCTGTCGAGTGTTCCCGAGGTCCGAGAGGAGGCGACCGTCAATGCCTGATCTGAAGATCGGTCAGTACGGCGAAGATGTCATCCGGTGGTTCCAGGAGCATTTCGAAGGGCTCTTCGACTTCCTCACCACCTGGCTGAGCCACCTGCTGCGCTGGACCTACGACATCGTGGCCGGGCTTCAGCCCGTGCCGATGACGATCGTGTTCGCCGTCGTCGCCCTGGTCATCACCCGTCGCATCGGGCTCACCGCTCTGCTCGTGATCGGCCTGCTGGTGGTCGACTCGATGGGCCTGTGGTACGAGACCATGCAGAGCCTGGCCACCGTGCTGGTGGCCACGATCATCGCGCTCGCCATCGGTATCCCGGTGGGCATCTGGTCGGCGTTCAACCCGGTGGTCCGGGCGATCGTGGCCCCGCTGCTCGACTTCATGCAGACGGTGCCGACCTTCGTGTACCTGCTGCCGACGGTGCTGTTCTTCGGCATCGGCGCGGTGCCGGGCATGATCGCGACGATCGTGTTCGCCGCCCCGCCCGCCGTGCGCCTGACCCAGCTCGGTATTCGCCAGGTCGACCCCGAGACCGTCGAGGCATCAGCCGCTTTCGGAGGATCCCGCTGGGAGATCCTGCGAGAGGTGCAACTTCCGCTGGCCCGGGCCTCGATCATGGCCGGCGTCAACCAGGTGATCATGCTGGCCCTGTCGATGGTCGTCGTCGCCGGTCTGGTCGGTGGCGAGGGCCTGGGTGGCATCGTGGTCTCCTCGGTGCAGAGCCTGGCGATCGGTGACTCGATCGAAGGCGGCCTGGCCGTGGTCGTCCTCGCGATCTACCTCGACCGCGTCTCGGCCGCGCTCGGCGGTCAGGGCCGGGGCAACCCGTCCTGGTGGCCCAAGCGCAAGGCGTCCGAGGGCCTCGAGCAGGCCCAGGTCCAGCCCGCCGAGGCCCGTGAACTGGCTGCTGTGTGATCTGACTCCGCCACATAATGAGGGACGCCTACCAGCCCGCGGGCTGGTAGGCGTCCCTCATTCTGTGGTCAGTCCTACCGGCCGATCTTGTGCCGTCGGTCGGGATTCTCGAAGTAGTAGCGGACGGTGCGGTAAGCAGGAACCGTCTGGCTGCGGAACGTAGCGGCCGGGCAGACGATGCGCGGCAGTGTCCTGACATCGTCACCGAGCCGGCCCAGGGAACTGCGGGCCCGAAGATCGGCGGTCAGGGCGAATTCGATGACGAACGACGGGGCCGGACCGTTCCGGGCACGCACATCGGTGATGGTGTCCCAGGGTGTGAACTGATCGGTCAGACCGGTCCGGTGGTAAACGCCACTCGGCGTCAGCACCAGTGCTCCTCGGCCGCGTCGAATGATGAACAAGCACAGCCACAGCAGGAAACCGGCAACGACGAAGCAGACGACAACGAGCAGAAGGCTGCGGGGGACATCCCGGCGGATCAGGGTCACTCCCAGCGCAATCGCGGCGATGGCCGTCATGGCAAGGGACGGCAGAACCCAGACGAACAAGCGTGACGAATGAAGAAAGGCAGTTCCCGGTTCACCGATGTCGTTGACACCCGTCCGGGAGGATCGGAAGAGACTCGGATCTGTCGCATCCCGGTGAGGAACTGAGCCACGAAGTGGGCGAGGTAGCAGGCGCTCGTAAGGTAGGCGAAAGCCTGCCCGAGGTCACCGTCATGCACTCTGTTGACAGCCAGCGCCAGGAAGAGCAACGTCAGCAGAGACGTGATGAAAGACGCATTGATCGTGGCTCTCGAGCGGACCGGGCGTGGCCAGTCCCTGGGCGCGTCCTGCGTCACGTACACGGTGGTCATCCTCTCAAGAACAGACGGGTAGGGTCCGAAGCCCGTGGTCACCCTTCCCCGGCCACCACGAGCCCGTTCTCGTAGGCGAATACCACGGCCTGGACGCGGTCGCGCAGCCCGAGTTTCAGGAGCAGGTTGCTGACGTGGCTCTTCACCGTGGCCTCGGTGACGTGGAGGTGGGCGCCGATCTCCGTGTTCGAGAGGCCCTTGGCCAGTAGGCGCAGGGTTTCGTGCTCGCGGGCCGTCAGCTTGTCGGCCCGGGCGGAGGCGACGATCGGGGCCCCGCGCCGGGCGAAGGTCTCGACCAGGCGCCGGGTCACGGTGGGGGAGAGCAGCGAGTCGCCCTGGTGCACCACCCGGATCGCCTCGACGAGTTTCTCCCGGGAGGCATCTTTCAGTAGGAAGCCGGCGGCGCCCGCCCGGATCGCGCCGAACACGTACTCGTCCTCCTCGAACGTGGTGAGGACGAGAACCCTGGTTCGGCCGAAAGCCTCGGTGATGGTCCGGGTGGCGGCGATGCCGTCGGTGTGTGGCATGCGGATGTCCATGAGCACGACGTCGGGTTTCAGATGCCGGGTCCGGTCCACGGCCTCGTTGCCGTCCGCCGCCTCGCCGACCACCTCCAGATCGTCGAAGGCGTTCAGTACCAGGCGAAGTCCCAGGCGGACGAGTTCCTGGTCGTCGGTGAGGAGGATGCGGATGCTCATGTCCGGCGGGCTCCGGTTCGGGTGGGCTCCGGCTCGGGTGGCAGGACGGCGGCCAGGCGGAATCCGGCCGCGGTCGGGCCGGCCTCCAGGTGCCCACCGGCTGCGGCCACACGTTCACGCAGGCCGGGGATCCCGCTGCCGGTCCCCGGGCTCGGGGCGGGGGGCCGTGGCCGTCCGTCGTCGGTCACCGAAACCTCCAGTCGGCGTTCACCGAAGGTGAGCGTGACCGCGACGGTGCCGGGGGCGTCCGCATGTCTGGCGGCATTGGTCAGCCCTTCCTGGACCACCCGGTAGACCGTGAGTTCGGTTGCGGCCGAGTAGTTTCCCGGTTCGCCGACGGTGAGCAGGGTGACGGGCGTGCCGGTGCGACGGTGCTGCTCGACCAGGGCCGGTAGCTGGGCGATCGACGGGGCGGGCGCCAGGCCGGACGACGCCCCGGGCCCGTCCTCCCGCAGCACCACCAGCATCTGCCGCAGCTCGGCAATGCTCTGTTCCCCGCTCCGCTCCACCTGACGCAGGGCCTCTTCGGCCAGGTCCGGATCTGCGCGCAGGGTGTCGCGGGCCCCGCGCACGCCGAGCAGCATCACGGTGACGGAATGGGCCACGATGTCGTGCAGTTCGCGGGCGATCGCGGTGCGCTCGGTCTGGGCGGCGAGACGGGCGATCTGCTGGTTGCGATCCTCCAGCGTGGCCAGGTAACGCAGGTAGCTACGGGTGTTGGCGCCGACGGCCCAGGCGATGACGGGAACCGGGATCGCGCTGATCGAGCCGATCTGGAGCACCAGTGCCGTGACGGCCAGGGCGGGCAGGGCACGTCGGCGTTCCCGGTACAGCGCCACCAGTCCCATCGCGACCAGGGCCGGGGCGCCACCCGGATAGCTGTTCGCCGCCGCGAGCACGGCTTCCAGCGTGAGGATCAGGGCGAGCATGACGAGCGGGGCGCGGCGGTGGAGCAGGAGCAGGAGCCCCGCGCACCCGGTCAGGGCCAGGGTGAAGCCCGGTGGGGGAGTGCCCGGGGCCCCGAGACTGTCTGACAGCAGGCCGATCTCGATGCCGGTGGTTCCGATCACCAGGGGGAGGTCGAGGAGGAGAGCCCGTCGGCGCGGGCCGAGGTGGAACCGGTCGGCGAGGCCGGGAAGTCCTGTCGCGATGCCGGTTGCGGCCCGCTCCAGGAACGGCGCGGCGCTCGTCGTCATGCCAGGTCCCGCCACCTCTCGCAGATCAGCGCGGCCATCACGCCGACCACGCTCCAGGCCGTCAGCACCAGGCCGGCCTGGGGCACGGTCAGCGTGGTGTGGTGGGTCATGCCCGAGAGTACCGAGGCCGCGCCGAAGGGCGTCAGGTTCGCGAGGCCCTCGTTCACACCGCCGAGCAGAGGCACGACGGCGAAGTCGAGCACGAGCGCGGTCACCACCCCGGCGATCTGGTTGCGGATCACAGCGCCGAGTGCCGCGCCCAAGACAGTCGCCAGCACGGACGCCGCCAGGTTGGCGGCCACGACGTCGCGCACGTCACCGGTGCTCAGTGGCTCGCCGGGCATGTCGCCGACCAGCGGGAGCGCGATCGCGACGGATACCGCGGAGGTGATCACGCCGAGCGCGAGGCCGGTCGCGGTGTGGACCAGGATGCGCAGGGCCAGCACGGTCTGGCGGGCCCGGCCGGAGGCCAGCACCGCGGGAGCCGCGGTGCGGTGCCGGTACTCACCCGCGACACCGACCAGCCCCCAGACGAGCAGTAGCACGGGCAAGCAGGTCAGGGCCTCCTTCTTCTCCGGCAGCGAGTCCAGGTCACCGGACGCGGCCCCGACCACCAGTGCATTGAGCGCCCCGAACCCGGCGCTGACCAGGACGAAGGCGTAGAGCGTGCGGGTGGTGAGGGTCTTGCCGAGTTCACCGCGCAGGATGCCGATCATGATGCGCTCCCGTCCACGAGGCTGAAGAACAGGTCTTCCAGCGAGTCGGGGCGGGGGCCCTGGTGCAGAATCCGGCCCCGGTCGATCACGATCACGTCGTGCACGGTCCGGTCCGCCTCGCTCAGCACATGGCTCGACAGCAACACCGTGCCGCCGTGGGAAGCCCTCTCGTGCAGCAATTGCCGCAGCCACCGCATCCCGGCCGGGTCCAGCCCGTTGACCGGCTCGTCCAGCACCAGCACCGGCGGATCGCCCAGCAGCGCCGCCGCCAGGCCGAGCCGCTGGCGCATGCCCAGCGAGTAACCGCCCACCCGACGCCGGGCGGCGTCCTGCAGACCGACCTCGGTGAGTGCCTCGTCCACCCGTTGACGCGGCAGTCCCGCGATCCGCGCGAGGGAGAGCAGATGGGCCCGGCCGGTGCGGCCGGGATGGGCACCGCAGGGTTCGATGTACACCCCGACCTGCCGTGCTCCCGGGGTGCCGAGCGGCCGGCCGTTCAGGAGCGCGCGCCCGTGGGTCGGCCGGGCCAGGCCGGTGAGGAGTTTCAGCAGGCTGGTCTTGCCCGCGCCGTTGGGCCCGAAGAACCCGGTGACGGCCCCGGCCCGCACGCCGAACGACACGTCGTCGACCACCGTGCGGCGGCCGTACCGTTTCGTCAGTCCTTCGGCCTGGATCACTGCTGTCGATGTCATACCGTCCAGGCTGATCTCGACGACGGGTGCGTCTCTTCGGCCGCAGGACGGATATCCGTCTGCGACCCAGGGACGAGAAGGAGGGGACCATGGGCTGGCCACGGATCGACGGGCTGCGGACGATGGAGATCGGCACGCCGGGGGCGATGCGCAAGGAGCTGACCGGGCTGGTGCTGGCCGGGCCGAAGCGGGGCACCGCCGGGCTGCTGTCCGAGTACGCGGACGAGGGTGAGGAACTCGAGCGGGTCGGCGAGGTGATGGTGCTCGTCGACGACGACATCACCGAGATCGGGCGGATCCGGATCACGGCGGTGGACGTGGTGGCGTTCGGGGCGGTCAGCGACGAGTTCGCGCGGTCGGAGGGGGAGGGGTACGCCGGCCGGCGGGAGTGGGCCGTGGCGCACCGGGCGTTCTGGGAGCGCGGTGGGAACGCGATCACCGACGCGACCCCGGTCGTCTGCGTGGGATTCGACCTGCTCTGAACCCGTCCGGGAGGGTCTTGCGAACCTGGGCAATCCGGCCACTGCGACGTAGTGTGAGGGCGCGGGCCGGAGCGTGGGGAGATCGCGGATGAAGACGTCGGCGTGGGTGTGGGTGTCGTGCGTGGTGGCGCTGTTCGTCGCGGCCGGGCTCGCGTTCGCCGGGAACCTGTTCCCGGCGGCGATCGTGCTGTTCCTGATCGGCGGGATTCTGGTGGCTTACCGCCCTTAGAAAAGGGAGGGGATCAGGAGCACGATCAGGGTGAGGATCAGGCCGGCCCCGCCGAGCTTCATGATCTGCTGTCGCTGCTCCTCGGTGGGCACGTAGCCGCGCCGCGACTGCTTCACCGCCGTGATCACGACGCGCAGCGTCAGACCCATCACGACGACGGCGGCGATCAGGACGATGATCAGGAGTACGGCTTCCAGCACCCGCTCAACTATAGGTCAGCAGCTCCTGCGCCAGAGCGGGCGTCAGGCCGCGCTGCAGCCCGGCCTCGAACGACGGGGCCAGGCTGCGGGCGAAGGTGGCGGTGATGTGGTGGTCGTCGCGGTAGACCAGCAGGCTGCCCAGCACCGCCGGGCAGGTCGTGGCCGAGCAGAAGTGGCTGGTCAGGTCGATGACCGGCACACCGCTGCGCTCGGCTGCGGCGCTGACCACCCCGGCGCCGCCCAGCACCTGTTCGCGTGGCCGGGAGCAGACGTCCGGACGGCCGGGGTGGGCCTGCACACAGGCCGCCGCGTCGAAGCCCATGCGGGGCGTCTCCGCGACGGTCACCACCGGGATGCCGGCGGCCTTCACCCGGTTGATCCGGGTGCTCAGGCCCCGCACCATCTCCGCCCGGTTGGCGGCACCCTTCAACGGTTTTCCGTTCACCATCGTCGGGTAGTGGTCCAGCTCGGTGGTCACCACCAGGGCGGGCCGCAGCGCGAGCACCCGCTGCAGGGCCGAGGCGTTCCAGCTGATGCAGGTGCGGTACTCCTTGCCCACCCGCACCCGGTGGATGTCGGAGAAGGCGCACCCGGACTTCGTCATGGTGATCAGCTTCCAGTGGTGCCGGGCGGCGAGGGCCTGGAGCGTGGGCACCCACTGGGCCGTCTTGGAGTCCCCCACCGCGACGACCAGAGGAGAGCCGTCGGTCGCGGAATCGGCGAAGACGCACGGATGCACCACGGTGCCCCGATAGCCCGAGGCACAGCCCCGGGCGTAGAGGTCACCCGCGTCCTTCTTCGCCTGGGCCGGGTCCGGCGTGATCGCCACGCCCGGGGAGGCGCCGGACAGTGGCCGGGCGTCCGGGGCACAGGCGGTCAGGACGAGGATCAGACCGAGCAGGCCGACGGCACGCGCGACGAACCTGGTCATGCGCGGTGTCGTCCTCCTGGATCGGGGTTCCGGCCGGAACCCAGTGTGGAGGATCGGGCGAGCGCGTCAATTCGGGTGAAGGCCGCGCCACCACGTCAGTAGGCGTGTCCCGGGTAGGTCAGATAACCCTTGTCGCCGCCCGTGTAGTAGGTCTCCTCGTCGGCCGTCGCCAGCGGCAGCCCGGCCCGTAGCCGCTCCACCAGGTCGGGGTTGGCGATGAAGGCCCGGCCGAAACTGACCAGGTCGGCGCCCCGCTCCAGCCAGTACCCGGCGGACTGCCCCGCGGGATTGACGATCAGCGCACCCGGCCAGGTCTGGCGCAGCCCGATCAGGGTCTCCTCGTGCGTGCTCGCCACCAGGTGCACGTAGGCCAGGCCGAGCGGTGCCAGTTCGGAGAGCAGCGCCGTGTACATCTGCGGGATGTCCTCCTCGACGGCGTCCCAGATCCCCGCCCCGGGGGAGAGACGGATGCCGACGCGCGACGCCCCGATCGCGTCGACGGTCGCGGCGACCGCCTCGACGGCGAAACGGATGCGGCCCGTGATGGAACCGCCGTAGACGTCGGTGCGGTGATTCGCGCTGCTGGAGAGGAACTGGCCGATCAGGTAACCGTTGGCGCCGTGCAGCTCGACCCCGTCGAAACCGGCCTCGACAGCGTGGCGGGCGGCGTCGGCGAAGACGAGGGCCTCGGCCGCGGCCTCCGAGGTACTGAGCGCCCGCGGCACCGGGGCCGGTAGCAGGCCCTTCGGTGTGAAGATCATGGTGTTGCGGGCGGCGACGGCCGAGGGGCCGACCGGCTGCACCCCCGAGGTCTCCTCGTGGCTGATCCGCCCGCTGTGCATCAGCTGGGCGAAGATCCGGCCGCCGTTGGTGTGCACCGCACCGGTGACCTGCTTCCACGCCTGGACCTGGGCAGCGTTGTGCAGGCCGGCGGAGAGCGGGTTGGCCTGCCCCTGGAGACTGGGTTGCACGCCGTCGGAGATCAGGAGTCCCGCGGTGGCCCGCTGCGCGAAGTAGGCCGCCATCGAGGGCGTGGCCAGGCCCTCGGGGTTGGAGCGCACGCGGCTCATCGGGGCCATCACCAGGCGGTTGGGCAGACGCAGGCCGGACAGGTCGAAGGAACTGAAGAGATCGTTCGTCATGCCGAGGACCGTAGAAGCTGACGTTGGTGTCAGGTCCAAGCGGGCGTGAGCTACATCACGGCCAGCAGTGAATCAATCACGTCGTCCAGCCGCGCCCGCGCCGTGAGTAGTTCGCCGACCCGGTGGTCGAGCTGCTCGCGCACGGTCTGCAACCGGCCCAGTCTCTCCCCGTACGCGGCGGTCCCGGTCTCGCGGTGCGGGCAGACCTCCAGGATGGTCTGGCTGGACAGCCCGGCGGCGTAGAGGTTCTGTATGACGCGCACCCGTTCGACACTGGACTCCGGGTACTCTCGGTGCCCGCGTCCGTTGCGCGACGACTCCAGCAGTCCCTGCTCCTCGTAGTAGCGCAGGGCGCGCACACTCACCCCGGCCCGCTGGGCCAGCTCACCGATGGCGATCATCAATATTCCTTGCGGGGTGAGGCTTCGGAGATCCAATGGTGGACGTCGATGTCAGGTCCCAGCGTAACCCCGGGTTCTGCGGGGCCACCGTCTTGTTCGTGATCAGGCTGGGGGATGGCACGATCACGAACGAGGGCCTGAGGTCAGGTGTGCCGGGCGAGGCTCCAAGGACCCAGGAGGCCGGTGTACGGCTTCGCCGGTGGACGCGCGAACTCGCCATGCTTGCCCGTGCTGAGCCCCAGCCGCACCAAGGACTCGGTGAACACGGTCGCCGCCGCGACCCCGTCCACCACCGGCGCCCCGATCACCGCCGAGATCTCGGCGCACAGATCGGCCATCCCGGCACACCCCAGCACGATCGCGTCGGAGCCGTCGGCCTCCAGCGCCCGCCGGCACTTCTGGGTGATCACCGAGCGGGCGGCCGGATCGGTCTCCAGTTCCAGCACCGGGATCTCGCAGCTGTGCACGCCTCGGCAGCGCTCGCCGAAACCGTAGGCCCGGGCCAGGTCCCAGGCCCGGCCGGTGGTACGGGCCAGCGTGGTGACCACGCTGAAACCGCGCCCGAGGAACGAGGCCGCGTGCATCGCGGCCTCGGCGATCCCGATCACCGGTCCCTGCGCCAGTTCCCGGGCCGCGTCCAGCCCGGGGTCGCCGAAACAGGCCACGACGTAACCGTCGGCCTCGCCGCGGGCGATCTCGGTCAGCAGTCCGGGCACGGCCAGGGCCTCGTCGTAGTGGCTCTCGATCGACACCGGCCCGGTCGCCGGGTTCACCGCCTCGACGACCGTGCCGGGTGAGGCCGCCGCCCGGGCGGCCCTCCCGATCAGGCCGGTCATCGAGACGGTGGTGTTCGGGTTGACCACCCGCAGGATCATGCGCGCAGGGCCTGCTGGGTGGCTGAATTGATGCGCCCGGCGATGACGTAGTAGGCCACGAAACCGATTCCGCACCCGATGAACCAGCTGTAGTCGCTCACCCACAGACCCGCGTCCACCATTTTGGGCACGATCACGGAAGCGATCGAGAAGGCACCGGCGAGCACCGTGGCGATCACCGCGTCGGGATTGTAGCCACCGGCATACCAGTACCTTCCGCTCTCCGACAGGGTGAACAGGTCGTCCACCACTACCCGCTGGTTGCGCAGCAGGTAGTAGTCCGCGATGAGCACGCCGAACAGCGGGCCGATCAGGGCGCCGAGCACACCCAGCGTGTAGTGGATGGCGTCGTCGTTGTCGTACCAGTTCCACGGGGTCAGGATCACCGAGCCGACCGCCGCGATCATGCCGCCCATCCGCCAGCTGATCCGCTGCGGGCTGACGTTCGAGAAGTCGAAGGCGGGGGAGATGAAGTTGGCGACGATGTTGATGCCGATCGTGGCGGTGGTGAAGGTCAGGGCGCCGAGCACGATCGCGAAGGTGTTGTCGATGCGCGAGACCGTCTCGACCGGGTCGGTGATCAGCTCACCGAACACCGGCAGGGTGGCGGCCGCGGTGACCACCGTGAGGATGGAGAACACCAGGAAGTTCACCGGCAGGCCGAGGAAGTTGCCGCGCTTGACCGCATCGAAACTGCGCCCGTACCGCGAGAAGTCGCCGAAGTTCAGCATCGGCCCGGAGAAGTAGGAGACCACCAGGGCGATCGCCGAGAGCATGGTGGTGACCACGTTCCAGCCGGTCAGATTTTCCGACGACAGGTTCAGCGACACGTGCCATTGCGACTTCCACAGCAGGTAGCCGCAGAGCGCGAACATCACCACGTAGACGGCCGGTCCGCAGAAGTCGATGAACCGGCGGATGCTCTCCATGCCCATCCAGAACACGCCCGCCTGGAGGACCCAGAGCAGGGCGTACGTGCCCCAGCCGAGGGTCGAGAGCCCGAGGAAGCCGTGTTGCGAGGCGTCGGCATAGGGCGCGAGACCGTCGAACAGGCGCACCAGCACCACGTCGAGCGCGGCCGAGGCCAGGTAGGTCTGGATGCCGTACCAGGCCACCGCGATCGAGCCGCGGATGATGGCCGGGATGTTCGCGCCCTTCACACCGAACGGCGCGCGGCAGATCACCGGGTACGGAACCCCGGACACCTGGCTGGGTTTCGCCACCAGGTTGCAGAAGAACTGGACGATGACGATGCCGACGACCAGCGAGACGAGAACCTGCCAGGAGGTCAGGCCGAGCGCGAAGAGGCTGCCCGCGGTGACGTAGCCGCCGACGCTGTGCACGTCGGACATCCAGAACGCGAAAATGTTGTACGTGCCCCACTTCTGCTCGGCCAGCGGCGCGAGGTCGGCATTGGTGAGGCGGGGGTCGTAACCGTCTTTGATCAACGGCACACCGGCCGGATGATCGGGGGTCAGGTGGACTGAGAGGTCTTCGGCCATGGTCTGCTCCCGGCGGGCATCAGGGGGAAGGGGCCCTGATGACGCTAGGCGCGGATTGTTGCTGGCCGATGACGCAGTTCATATATCTTCCCCGTCGGGGTCGGCCAGCAGTCCCGCCCGCTCCGGCAACACCGCGATCACGGATTCCAGGCGCTGATGATGCCGCGCGGCCACGTCGAGCAGCGCGTCACCGTCGCGCGCGACGAAGGCCTCCAGCATGGCAGTGTGTTCCCCGTGCAGGAGTTCCCGGGCCGAGGGTTCCAGCCAGCGCATCGGCTGGAACGGCTCGGTGACGTTCCACGCCGACTCGAACATCCGCAGCAGGCGCTGCATCCGGCAGGGAATGATCAGCGCCAAGTGGAAGTGCCGGCTCTCCCGGTGATAACTGCGCGGGTCCCAGTCGGTCTGGAGCGCCTCGAGCGCCGCATGGGCCCCCCGGGCGGCGACCACGTCGTCCTGCGTTGCCGTCTCGATCGCCGCCCGCAACGCCGCTGACTCCAGCACCCCACGCACCAGGTAGATCTCGGCCAGCTCGCGGCGGGTCAGCTGCGCCACCACGTAGCCGGCGTTCGGCCGGTGCGCCACCAGGTTCTCACCCACCAGCGTCTTCAGGGCCTCGCGCACCGGGATCGGGCTGACCCCGAACAGCGCCGCCACCTCGGCCAGCGGGATCGGGGTACCGGGCGGCACCCCGCCGTCGAGGATCACGCGCCGCAGCTCGTCGAGGATCACCTGCTGCGGGCTGCCGGTCCGGCGTGGCTCGAGCTGGTCGAGCAGTGCTGAACGCCGTCCGTGGCTCATCCGCGCACGGTATCGGGGTGCGGGGGTGCCGGGGGACGCCGGTCACCGGTGCCCGAGCGGGTCACCAGGGCCTCGCCCAGGTCTGACTGCCGGTAGAGCACCGACCGGCCGGACCGGTCGGAGGTGAGCAGCCCGGCGTCCCGGAGGGCGCGCAGATGCTGGTTGACGGCGGCCGGGGTGGTGCGGCGGCGGGACGCGAGTTCGGTGGACGAGGCCGGTACCGCCAGCTCGGCCAGCAGTTCGGCCCGGACCCGGCCGATCAGGGCGGACAGCGCGCGGGTCGAGACCGGGGGTGTGGGCTGCCAGAGCGTGCCCACGCCCCGGGCCGCGTAGATCACGTGCGGCTCCTCGGTGGACTGGGTGGGGGTCATCGCGGTGCGGGTGAAAGCGGTGGGGATCAGTGTGAGACCACTGCCGTCGGTGCTGCGGGTGAACCCCTTCGACGTGCTCAGGCGGATTTCCAGGACCCGGTCGCGCAGCCGGATCGTGGGGGAGAGACCGTCGAACATCCGGGCCGAGCCGTGCCGCACCATCTCCCGGCCCCGATGGGCCACGTCGGCCTCCAGCAGCTGCCGCAGGCGGGGCCAGTACGGTTCCAGGCAGGCCTCCCAGTACTCGCGCAGGGCTGCCACAACCCGGCGGCGCACACTCGACGGGCGCCCGGACACCGCGGCCGGCAAGCCCTTCGGGTGTACCACGGCGAGGTCGTGCAGGAAGCGTCGGGGCGGTACGTCCGCCAGCGCGTCGAGCTGCTGATCGATGTGGGACAGCGGCTGGTGCGGCCGGGAGGTGAGCAGATCGGGCAGCCAGAGCCGGTCGTTGGTCATCGCCAGCAGCACCTCGTCGTCGAGACCGGCGCGTGCCGCCTGGGTCTCGCGGATCCAGTTCAGATGCAGCGGGTTACGGCCGGGATCGCGGAAACTCTTCAGGGAGAGGGCCAGTTCGTTCAGTGGGGAGACCGCGAACCGGACCTCGGCGAGGTCCATCGGGGCCAGGACGTACCTCGTCATCATGAAGCGCAACGCTATATCTATTCCCTATGGCCCGGATGCCCTGAGAGAACTGCGGCATGCACCGGCTGATCCGATTCCTGCGTCCCGACCACCTCACCACCCGGGCCCTCACCGCGGCGACCATGGCGTCCGCCACCGCGAACGGCGTCTTCTACACCGTCAGTGCGCTGTTCTTCACCCGGGTCGCCGGGCTGCCCGCCACCACGGTCGGGCTGGGGCTGACCATCGCCGGAGCAGTCGGCGTCGCCGGGTCTTTCGGGGCCGGACGGGCGTGTGACCGGTTCGGTGCCCGGCGCGTCCTGCTGATCGCCACCGCCGGGCAGGCACTCGCCCTGCTGCTGTACACCGGCGCCCGGGAGACCCTGTCCTTCACCGTGATCGCCTGCGCCGCGGTGGGTCTGCGGGCCGTGCAGGGAACCGCGCGCCAGACCCTCTTGGCCGTGGCCTTTCCCGGGCCGGACCGGGTGGCCGTGCGGGCCCGTCTGCGCGTGGTGACCAACATCTTCATCGGTCTGGGAGCGGTTCTCGGGGGAGCGGCCCTGATCGTCGACTCGACGTACGCCTACACGACGGCACTGGTGGCGGTCGCGGTCCTGTCCGGCCTGGCCTGCCTGCCGATCCGGGCGCTGAGCACACCCGAGGCGGTGACGCTTCCGCGGCGGGCGGGAGAGGGATCGCCGCTGCAGGACCGCCGCTACCTTCTCGTCACCGGCCTCAACAGCCTGATGGCGATGCAGTTCGGCCTGAGCAACGTGGGGCTCCCGCTGTGGGTGGCCTTCCACACCGAGGCGCCCACGGTCACGGTCTCCGGTCTGTTGCTGCTGAACACGGTGCTCGTCGCGCTGCTCCAGGTCCGCGTCGCCCGGGGAACCGACGACGTCGTCACCGCGGCGAGAGCCGTGGCCCTGGCCGGGGTCCTGCTGGCCCTCGCCTGCGGGCTCTACGCCGGCGCGGGGTGGGTGGGCGCGGCCGGGGCGGTGATCCTGCTGGTGCTGGCCGCGACGGTGCAGGCCGTCGCCGAGATGCGGGGCGAGGCCGGCAGCTGGGGCCTGGCCTTCGAGCTGGCCGACCCACGGCGTCCCGGCGCGTACCAGGGCGTCAGTCAGACCGGGTACGCCCTCGGAGCCATGCTGGCACCGCTCGTGATCACCGCCACCGCCATCGATCACGGCACGGTGGGCTGGGCGGTGCTGGCCGGGATGTTCGTGGCCGCCGGAGGGCTGACTCTTCTGGTGGTGACGTCGACGCCGCGCCCTTCCTCGCTCGTGATCAGGCCGACCATCGCCGAATCGGCATGATCGCGAAGGGATCAGAACAGCGACATCTGCCCGGCGTCGGCCAGGGCCGCGGCCTTCCGGGACGCCCGGTTGCCCAGGGGACGGGGCAGGGTGATCACCCGGTCGGGAGGCGCGGCCGGCCGGCGCGGGCCCTGACCGTAGACACGCTCGCCGTACCAGGACGGGGGTTCGCCGCCGGTGAGCGACCACAACGAGCCGCCCAGCCGGATGTCGCGGGCGCGCAGCGTGCCCTGAAGACGCTCCTGGTCGAGCGGCAGGGCCATCGTGGCGATCTTCGGAATGCGCAGGTCGCGCCGGAGCTCCATCAGGTGCTGGTTGCGCGCGACGTTGGCCCGGGCCTCCTCACCGGCCAGCGCCGCCGTGGCGGCCGGCCCGATCAGGGCGGCCACCTCGTCCTCACGCCCCTCGTCGAGGATCTCGTAGACCCTCTCGACCGTGTCGAACTCGGCGAGCAGCTTCGCGGCGCGCTTGGGGCCGACGCCGAAGGCGCCGGGCAGGTTGTCGGAGGCGTCGCCCCGCAGGGCCGCGAAGTCCTTGTACTGGTCGGGCCGCACGCCGTACTGCGCCTGCAGCCCCTGCGGGTCGATCAGCGGGGAGCCGTCGATGCCCCCGTTCATCACCCGCAGCACCGAGGTGTTCTGGTCGACCAGGGCGAACATGTCGCGGTCGCTGGTCACGACGGTGGCCTGCCAGCCGTGCTTGCGGGCGGCCCGGGCCGAGGAGGCCATCACGTCGTCGGCCTCGTAACCCTTCGGTACCACCACGGTGACACCGGCCGCGGCCAGGAAACCGGGAGCGGCGTCGAGCTGGAGGCAGAGATCTTCGGACTTCTCCGGGCGATGGGCCTTGTAGCCCTCGTAGTCCCCGCGCCGCACCGACTCACCGGCCGAGCAGTCGAAGCCGACCACCAGCGCGTCGGGGCGCAGCCGGGCCGAGGCCGTGGCCAGGAAGCTGATGAGACCCTTGAGCGCCCAGATCGGCGCGCCGTCGGCATCGCGCAGATCTCCCTGCGACATCGCGTGGTGAGCGCGGTGCAGGAGGCTGTTGCCGTCGACAGCCAGCAGCAGGGGTACGGGCACGCGTTCCAGGATGCCGCCTGGATCCGGTCCGCGCACGCATCACCGGGCAAAATCTCGAACGAGTGTTCGACCGTGTGCACAGCGTTGTGAGCCATGCCACTTGTTGCTGGGGGAAACGGCCGGAGCGTCTCACCGGGCCCTGTGGCAAAAACCCTGGATAAGGTGTCCCGGTGAGTGAACCGCAGTGGCTGAGCGAAGAGGAACAGAAGGCCTGGCGGAAGTTCGCCGCAGTCTTCACCCTGCTGCCGGCCTCCCTCGACGCCCAGCTGCAACACGACGCGCAGCTCACCCACTTCGCCTACTTCGCGCTGGCCATGCTCTCCGAAGCGCCCGACCGGGCCCTGCGGATGAGTGAACTGGCCGCCCGCTCGAGCAGCTCGCCCAGCCGGCTCTCGCACACCATCAGCCGGCTGGAGAACCGCGGCTACGTGCAGCGGGCCCGCGCCGCCGAGGACGGTCGCGGTCAGGTGGCCCAGATGACCGACGAGGGTATGAACGCCATCTCCGAGTTCGCCCCGGGCCACGTCGACGCGGTGCGCCGGTTCGTGTTCGACGCGCTCACCCCTGAGCAGGTGCAGCAGCTCAACGAGATCTCCTCGGCGATCCTGGCCAAGATCGACCCGGACGGCACGCTGGTGCCGCCCCCGCCCGGCGGCGAGTGACGAACCACCCTTCGTGATCAGGCAAAGTGTCCCCGGGGGACACTTTGCCTGATCACGAACAGGTTTTTACTGCAGGTCGCTGATCGCCTTGCGCACCCGCTGCTCCGACACCGGGTAGGCCGTTTTCAGGCCGGAGCCGAACAGGCTGACGCGTAGTTCCTCGAGCATCCAGCGCACCCCGATCACGTCGTCGCTGTGCCGCCGGGGCGCCGGTAGCTTCGCCACGGCCGCCTGGAACTCGGCCCGCAGGGCCAGAACCTGTTCCTGCAGGCCCCGGTCGCGCTGGTAGCGCTCGGGGAGCTTCTCCAGCCGGCGCTGCATCGCCTGGAGATAACGGACGAGGTCGGGCAACTTGGTGGCGCCGGTCGCGGTCACGAAGCCGGGGAACACCAGCGCCGCCAGCTGGGACCGCAGATCGGTCAGGCCGGGCAGCAGCGCCGGGCTCGACGTGGTCTTCAGCTCCAGCTCGATCTCCCGGGCCAACCCCAGAATGGTGGACGTCGTGGCCAGTGCGTCGGTCACGGTCGGGTGGACGTCCTGCCGGACCAGGAGCAGGAGCGACTCGAAAGCCGTCTTGTCCCAGGCCGGTCCGCCGGACAGGTCGACGAGGTGGTCGACGGCCGCCCCGAGGCAGTCGTCGAACAGGTCGGACGGGGTCTTGTGCGGGGCCTGGGCCAGCGCCAGCTTCTGCCGGTTGCTCAGGCGGGCGAGCACGCTCTTGGCCGGCGAGGCCATGTTCAGCAGGAGCAGCCGCCGGGTGCCCGCCTTCATGGCCCGGCGCTGTTCCTCCGCCGTCTCCAGCACCACGACGTCGACGTGGTCGCCCCGGTCGACCAGCGCCGGGTAGCCCTGCACGGTGAGCCCCGCGACCCGGTGCTCCACACTGCGCGGAACGGCCGCGTCCGGGAAGGTCTTCAGGTTCTTCGCCTCGACCTGGGCAACGGCGGAGGAGATCTCCTGGCGCAGCTTCGGTCGCAGTTTCTCCCGTAGCTTCGCCAGGCTCTTGCCCTCGGCGAGGCGGGCGCCCTTCTCGTCGTGCACCCGGAATGTCACCAGCAGGTGGTCGGGCACCTTGGTCAGGTCCCACGAGCCCTCCGGGATGTCCACCCCGGTCAGCTCGTACAGCTCGTCCTCCAGCGCCGGGAACAGTGGCTCGGAGCCGGGTTCGGTGTCGGCCAGCCGATCCAGCACCCCCTTGGCCCGGTCGGGGGCCGGGCTCAGGCCCTTACGGATCGGCTTGGGCAGCGAGCGGATCAGCTCGGTGACCAGTTCCGTGCGCAGGCCCGGGATCTGCCACTCGAAGTCCTGCTCGCGCACCTGGTTCAGCGCGGCCAGGGGCAGGTGCACGGTCACGCCGTCGGCGGCCGTACCCGGCTCGAACTGATAGGTCACCTTCAGGTCCAGTCCGGCGGCCCGCCAGGTGGCCGGGTAGTCCTCGGCCGCGACCTGGGGGGCCTCGGGGGCGAAGAGCATGGACGTCCAGAAGCTCAGCTGGTCGGGCCGGTCGCGGCGGGCCTTCTTCCACCACGAGTCGAAGTGCGCCACCGACACCACGTCGGCGGGCACGCGCTGGTCGTAGAAGTCGAACAGGGCCTGGTCGTCCACCACGATGTCGCGGCGCCGGACCTTGTCCTCCAGCGACCCGACATCGTCCAGCAGCTTGCGGTTCTCGTGGAAGAACTCGTGCTGGGTGCGCCAGTCGCCCTCGACCAGGGCGTGCCGGATGAACAGCTCGCGCGAGACCTCCGGGTCGATCCGGCCGTAGCCGACCGTACGCCCCGTCACCACCGGAATGCCGTACAGCGTCACGCGTTCCGTGGCCACGGCGGAACCGCGCTTACGTTCCCAGCGCGGCTCGCTGTAATGGCGCCTGACCAGGTGCCCGCCCAGCCGCTCGATCCACAACGGGTCGATGCGCGCGGCGGTGCGGCCCCAGAGCCGGGTGGTCTCCACCAGTTCACCCACCATCACCCAGCGGGGCGTGCTGCGGGCCAGGGCGGAACCGGGCTGGATGGTGAACTTCGCGCTGCGGGCGCCCAGGTACTCCCGGGTCTCGCCCTCCTTCAGGCCGACCTGCGAGAGCAGACCGGAGAGCAAGGAGAGATGCACCTTCTCGGCCGTCCCGTCGTCGACGGGCTCGAGGGCGTCCTCCATCTCTCCCAGGTCCGCAGCGTCGAGGGAATCGGGATCGAAACTGGACGTCGCGCGTCCACCCGCCACCCGGATCCCCGCGCTGCGCAGCACCTGCCGCAGCTGGCCGTGCAGGTCCTGCCACTCGCGGATGCGCTGGCCGTGCAGGAACTCGTCGCGGCACATCCGGCGGAAACGTCCGGAGCCGAATTCCTTCTGCTTTCCGACGACGTAGTTCCAGAGGTTGATGTAGGCCAGGAAGTCGGAGCGCGGGTCTTTGAACCGGGCGTGCAACTGGTCGGCCTGAGCCTGCTTGTCGGTCGGCCGTTCGCGCGGGTCCTGGATGGACAGCGCCGCCACAATGACGAGAACGTCGCCCAGACAACCGTTCCGGTCGGCCTCGACGAGCATGCGGGCCAGGCGCGGGTCGACCGGCAGCTGCGCCAGGGTGCGGCCCATGCCGGTGAGGCGCTTGCGCGCGTCGGTCTCGGCCGGGTCGATCGCCCCGAGCTCGTGCAGCAGTGCCACACCATCTTTGATCTGGCGCGGGTCGGGCGGGTCGAGGAACGGGAACTTCTCCACCTCGCCGAGGTTCAGCGACGTCATCTGCAGGATGACCGCCGCCAGGTTGGTGCGCAGGATCTCGGGATCGGTGAACGGAGGCCGGTTCTCGAAGTCGTCCTCGCTGTAGAGGCGGATACAGATACCGTCGGAGAGCCGCCCGCAGCGGCCCTTGCGCTGATTGGCCGACGCCTGCGAGACCGGCTCGATCGGCAGCCGCTGCACCTTGGTGCGGAAGCTGTAACGGCTGATGCGCGCCGTGCCCGGGTCGATCACGTAGCGGATTCCCGGCACGGTGAGCGAGGTCTCGGCGACGTTCGTGGCCAGTACGATGCGCCGGCCGCTGTGCGGGGAGAAGACCCTGTGCTGTTCGGCCGCGCTCAGCCGGGCGTACAGCGGCACCACCTCGGTGTGTGCGCCCACATGCCGGCCCAGAGCCTCCGCGGCGTCGCGGATCTCGCGCTCACCGCTGAAGAAGACCAGCACGTCGCCCGGCCCCTCGGCCTCGAGCTCGTCGACCGCCTCGATCACGGCTTCGATCGGGTCGCGGGTGATCTCGCTGACGATGCCCTCTTCGTCGGTCTCCTCGACGAGCACCAGAGGCCGGTAGCGCACCTCGACCGGGTAGGTACGGCCCGAGACCTCGACGATCGGCGCGTCGGCGAAGTGCCGGGAGAACGCCTGCGGGTCGATCGTGGCCGAGGTGATGATGATTTTCAGGTCGGGGCGGCGGGGGAGCAGTTGCTTGAGGTAACCGAGCAGGAAGTCGATGTTCAGGCTGCGCTCGTGCGCCTCGTCGATGATGATCGTGTCGTAACGGGACAGCAGCCGGTCGCGCTGGATCTCGGCCAGCAGAATGCCGTCGGTCATCAGTCGCACCAGGGTCGATTCGCTCGCCTGGTCGGTGAAACGCACGGTGTAACCGATGGTTTCGCCGAGTTCGGAGCCGACCTCCTCGGCGATGCGCTCGGCCACCGATCGGGCCGCCAGGCGCCGGGGCTGGGTGTGCCCGATCAGCCCGCGCACGCCGCGGCCCAGTTCCAGGCAGATCTTCGGCAGCTGGGTGGTCTTGCCCGAACCGGTTTCGCCGGCAACGATCACGACCTGGTTCTCGGCGATCGCCTTCATCAGGTCGTCACGACGCTGGCTGACCGGTAGTTGCTCCGGATAGGTGATCACGGGCACGGCTGCGCGGCGGGTCTCAACTCTTGCCCGCGCCGTGCCGATCTCCCGCTCGATCCGGGCCAGTTCGGCCGTCTTCTCGTCGTCGCTGCGCCGGCGTGAATGCAGCACCGAATCGAGCTGGCGGCCGAGACGGCGTGCGTCACTCAGGGACACGTCGTTCAGGTCAACCCGCAGCTCGCGTACAGCTCGGTCCCAGGTTTGTGTGCTCATCTTCGCGAAATCCTCGACACGGCAGAAGAACTTGCGTTTCGCACAGTCCCTGTCACTACTATTTGCACCTTCAACGACCTCATGGGAGGACCAACCATGACTGCAACCCTCCGCAGCACCGGAGAGACGCAGACGGCTTCCGCCACCGAGGAAGCCACCGCTGCGACTGACACGACCAACGGGCTGAGCCGCCGGCGGGCCATGGCGGTCTGCTCGTTCACCCTGCTGGGAGCCGCAGGCCTGGCGGCCTGTGGCGGCGGGAGCGACGACGATACTGCCTCATCGAGCACGGGCAGCACCTCGAGCGAGACCTCGGCGGCCGGGGAGACGTCGGCCGCGGCCGATGCGACCACGTCGGCCGGCGCGGGCAGCGCGGAGGTGATCGCCCCGGTGTCGGACATCGCCGTGGGTGACGCCGCCGGCTTCACGCTCGACGGCGCACCGATCATCGTGGCGATGCCCGAGGCCGACAAGCCCGCAGCGTTCTCCGCGGTCTGCCCGCACCAGGGTGCCACCGTTGCGGTCAAGGGTGACCAGCTGGTGTGCCCGCTGCACAATTCGGTATTCGAGAAGACCACGGGCGCTTTCGTCTCCGGGCCGGCGAACAAGTCGCTGACCCCCATCACGGTTTCGGTCGAGGACGGCAACATCGTCACGTCCTGACCCATTCCCGCTCAGTTTTAGGCCGGGGGCCCGATGAGTCAACCGACTTTATCGGGCCTTCGGCCTGCTCCGGGCCGTGGAGCTGATCTCGATCGTGCCCCGGGCCCGGGTGAGGGAGCCGGCCGAGGTCAGGGTGCCGGCCCTGTCCACGGCCCGGGCGGTGAGTTCCCACGCGTAGGGGCCCTCGGCCAGTGGCCGGCCCGCGTCGGAGCGCCCGTCCCAGTTGATGCCGCGCAGGCTGCCGTCGGCGCCGCCGGAGATCCGGAACGTGCGCACCACCCGTCCCGACGGAGCCACGATGCGCAGCCGCGCGTCGCGCACCGGCCGGGTGACGTCGAACTGCGGCTGCCAGCGGTCGAACCTCCCGTCGCCGTCCGGGGTGAATCCCAGCGGTGCGGCGGCGGCGATCAGGCGTGGCCGGAGGTTCACCGTGAACGGCAGCCGGTCGATCACGAGCCCCTGCGCGGTCTGCCGGGCCACCAGGTTCCCGTCCAGCGTGAAGCCGCCGGTGGGGCCCGGCAGCACGATCGGTGACGACCGCGGGTCGGAGAGGTCGACCAGGCTGAGGGCGTCGCCGTCGCGCCAGGCCAGGACCCCCTCGCGCAGGGTGAGGCCGGTGATCGGCGCCGGACCGGAGCCGATGATCAGGCCCAGCCCGGTGTCGATGTCGCGCATCCCGCCGGTGCGCAGGTCCTGCACCGTGATGTGGCTGCCGTCGCAGTTCGCCCAGGCCGCCGTTCCGGCCCAGATCGAGACCGGCGGAGCCTTCGCGCAGCTGCTGCTCTCCAGACGCACCGGCAGCGGGCGCTCGACGTTGACCGACCAGACACCGGCCAGGTCGTGGCCCTTCGCGTCCCGCCCGCCCTCGGGCACCGCATAGACGACGTCCGCGCCGTACAGGTCGTCCTGCCCGGCGAGGGCGGCCGCGGCCGGCTCGCGCCAGACCAGCTCACCGTCGGGCCGGAACACCTGGCCCGCGACCAGCGTGTACGGGCCGGAGACGGCGGGGGAATCGTCGGTGATGCGTTGCTGGGCGCCCTTGCGCGTGATCAGGCGCTGGGCCACCCGGGCGGTCGTGGAGCCCTGGTCGAGCAGCAGCCATTCCCCGGGGGCGCCCGGGGCGGCGAGAGCACCCCGCCCGGCCGAGAAGGCCAGGGGGACCGGCCCGGTGGTCTGCCGCAGCCGGGTCGAAGGGCTCCGGGTGATCGCGTCCGGTGCGCCGGTCAGCACGGTGCTGAAGACGTGTGTGGCCTGCTTCCCGGCCGACTGGTCGGTGAAGTGCAGCGTGCCGGCGGCCAGGGCCCAGGACGTGATCGGGAAGCGTGCCGCCGGGATCTTCGCGACCTGGGTCACCGAACGGCCCTGGATCACGTAGACGGCCGGGGTCAGCCCGCTGGAGGCGGTGTAGAAGCGGTCGCCCACGGCGTCGAGCCCGGAGTTGACGTTGATGCCGTGCGGCAGGAGTGCCCGGGCCACGTTCCCCCGCTCTCCTCGGCGGGATTCGAGCACCCAGCGGCCCTCCCGGGCCACGATCCGGGCCTGCATCCCGCCGAACTCCAGCCAGCGACCCGGCTTCTGCGTGGCGAGCCGGCCGTCCGGGTCGATCTGGGCGTACGGCGCCGTCGCGTCGCCGCCCCGCAGTTTCTGCCGGACGGCCAGGGAGCCCGCCCGGTCATTCGTGAGGTCCCGGCCCCCGGCCAGGTCGAGGCGGTGCTCCTGCGGGTAGGCGGGGCGGCCGCCGTCCCCGCCACCGAGTTCGTACCAGGCCAGCGTGGGGCCGGCCACGCTGAGCCGCACCAGCGAGCCGTCCCGGGTGGGTTCCCCGGCACCGGGCCGCGCGGTCAGGCGCAGGGTGCCGTCCCGCCCGGTCAGGGCCCCGGTGTAGACGGTGGCGGGGGCCGGCGTCCCCTCGCTGTCGATGCCCGTGGGGGCGCCCTGCCAGATCGCGATGCCGTCCTGCGAGGCGCCGATCAGCCGCACCGCGGTCGACGCCGGGTGCCCGGCGATCCGCAGCGTCGCCGTCGGCGCCACCGTGCGCGCGGCCAGGGCCTGGGCCCGGGTGCGGACCGGTTCGCCGGTGTTGCCCGGGGTGTCGACGGCGCCGGCGACGATCAGGGACAGGGCCACGAGGCCAAGGGCCGGCCGGGCGTACCGGATCGGGCGGTGCGGGTTCTCCTGGGGGACATCCTGCCGGTGGAGGCCGGCGGGCGGTGGGGTCGGTGGAACCGGCGACAGGGAGAGATCGGTGTCGGGTGAGATCCGGACTTCCAGATCGGGTGCCGAGCGCGGACGCACGACCAGGGACGGGGCGACCGGCGTCTCGCGGCTCATCTGAGGTTCTCCCACCGTGGATCCGGACACGTGGGCATGGTGCTCCCGGATCGGTGTGGATGCACGCATCCCACGGGCCCCATCTCGATACGGGTCCGTGACCGGAGCCGGAAACCGGTCCACCGTGCGTGCCGTTCGCCGACCGTGTCCTTTCTTGGAAGGGACCCGCCGCACAACCACCCTTTCGAGCCGGTCCTCCCGCGATGCGCCCCAGCAAGACCTCGGGACGTGGTGGCCCTGCGTCCTCCCTCACCTGTTCGTGATCACGGCAAGGTTTTTCAGCTGCTCAGTTCGATGCGGCCGGAGATCGTGGCTCCGTCGGTGGCGGTGGTGAGGGCGGCGCCGGACGGGGAGGCGGCGGTCAGGGTCCAGCGGTAGTACCCGCGGGCGGCGCCGAGGCCCGAGCTGGTGAAACCGTCCCAGATGAGGTCCCGAACGGCTCCGTCCGCCGTGTCTTTCGTGGTGATCTTCTGGACGGTACGGCCGGTCCTCTCCGACGTGATGGTCAGGGTCGCCCAGGCCAGGGGTTCGGTGGTGTCGAAGGCCGGGGCCCAGGTGTCGCGGACGCCGTCGCCGTCGGGGCTGAAGCCCAGCAGACGTACCGAACCGGTCAGCCGGGGGTGCGACGTCACCTCGAAGGGAAGGTCTGAGACCATGAGATCCATAGGTTCGTATGGGTTCTCGCGCTCCAGCGAACGGGCGACCAGGCCCCGGTCGAGGGCCAGGGAACGGGTGGTGCCGGGCAGGTGCACCGGAGTGCTGTCCCCGGCGGACAGATCGAGCACTGCTGCGTCTCCGGCGGCCACCCAGGCGAGCGAGCCCTCGCCGATGCTGAGTTCGATGTCGGCGGGCTCCGTGGTGGGGACGATGCCGGTCGCCACACTTCGGATGGCGCCGGTCACCAGGTCGCGCACGGCGAGGCGGGTGGCGCCGCAGTTCAGCCAGGTTGCGGTGCGGCCCCACAGGGCGACCGGTGGGGCGTGGTCGCAGGTCTGCTCGAAAAGCATCACGGCCTTGCGCTTCTCGGCATCCAGGAGCCAGACCTGGCCGCGTCGTCCGGCGGTGGTGCCGTACAGCACCTTCGGGCCGAAGAGGCTCTGCCGGCCGGCCACCCGGGCCGCAGCGGGCAGCGATCCCAGCAGTTCGCCGTCCGTACGGTGAATCTGGCCACCCAGTAAGGCGTATGCGCCGGACACCTGCGGTTCGGCGGCGACGACCACGGTGCCCCTGCGGGTCTTCACCGGTGTCTCCTCGATCGAGACGGTGTGCCGGTCGCGGTCGAGCAGGTCCCACTGCAGGTTGTACTTCGGGCTGCCGACGATGCCCCGGGCGCCGGAGAAGGCGATCGGCAGGGCGTTCCGCTCCTGCGGCACGCCCCCGGCGGGGGATGCCATCGAGATCTCGTCACCCAGCTCCGCCCCGGTCCCGATCGATCGCGCCCACAGGGCCAGAGTTCGCCCCGATCCCTTCGCGCGATCGGCGTAGTAGAGCTTTCCGGCGTCGAGATCCCAGCTGCCGACCGGGTTCTCGGGAGCCTGGACGCGTGCTGCCAGAACCGGGGTGCCGTCGGCGCCGATCCGGTAGACACCGGGGGAGTCACCGCGGCCGGTGGCGGTGACGAAGTCGCCACCCACCGCGTCCAGGCCGGCGCTGCCGGTGGGCAGGGAGACGTCCCGCACCGCTGAACCGCTGACGGTCCGCAGGACGGTTCCGGTGCCGGTGGGCACGAGATAGCCGACGGTGCCGTCATCCCGCACGGCGAGGTGGTCCAGGTCGGCCTTCGGGTCGGCCTCGACGTGGCTGACCGGGGTGCCGCCGGTGCGGGCGGCGGTCGAGACCCGGCGCACACCCGAGGAGTCCTGGGTGCTCCAGGCGATCGTGCCGGTGCCGAGAGCCAGATCGGTGACGTCGGCGCCGTCGGTCGTCGCCAGAGGCTGAGGCAGGCCTCCTGCCAGCGGCTGGACCTGGACCTGGAGGTTGCCCGTGGGACTGAAGGGGTTGTCGTCCTTCCCGTAGGCGCGCGTGACGACGGCGGCCGAAGTGGCGTCCGAGTCCCAGCCGGCCAGGGCGGCTGTGGCCGGCGGGGTGAAGAATTCGCTCTCTCCCGGCCAGCCCGCTACCGCGTCGCCCGGGGCGGTGGCCAACGGCAGCAGCTGGAGGCCCTCAGACCCGAACGGCAGGGTGGCGAACGGGTCGGGCCGCGTCAGCCAGCTGTTCCCGGCCAGCCGGAAGCTCACACCGGAGGTCCGGCCGTCGAGTGTGGTGCTCCCGGTCGCCAGGTCGGTGCGGTACAGGGTGGAGCTGGAGGAGTTCGAGCCGTGGAAGGCCATGCCCCAGGCCAGGACGTCACCGGACACGTCACCGGTGAGGTACTGCTGCCGGAAACCCTCGGTGGTGGGCATCTGCGGGCGGGCGGTCAGGTCCAGCCCCCAGAGACCGGTGTGGACGACGTCCGGGTCCGCGGTGGAGGCACCGTCTTGAAGTACTGCCACACCGGTGGACGAGGCCCCCAGGAGCCGCACGTCCCTCACCTGGGTGTGCAGCGGGAGGGTGGAGTCGGCGTGGGCCGGGCCGATCGCCGTTCCCAGGAGAAGGACCAGTGCGCCGGTCACGCCGGTCGTTCCGGTCATTCCGGTCACCGGACGGTCAGGACGTTCGAACACAGCAGGTTCCCCCGGGACACGTGAGCGTCAGCGACGGTCCGAGCCTGCCGTTCAGGGCCTGACAAAGCATGTCGCCGCCTCGGGGGGCGACCCCGGAGGCGGCGACAGACAGAGCGGGGCGTGCTACTCGCCCGACACCTCGTCCAGGTTGAAGAGCGAGGTGACCGAACCGTCCTCGAAGACCTCGTGGATCGCCTGGGCGATCAGCGGGGCGATCGAGAGCACGGTGAAGTTCGGCAGCAGCCGGTCGGAGTCGATCGGCAGCGTGTTGGTGAGCACGATCTCCGTGGCACCGCAGTCACGCAGCCGCTCGGTCGCGGGGTCGGACAGGATGCCGTGGGTGGCGGCGATGATCACGTCTTTCGCACCCTGCTCGAAGAGCTTGGTGGCGGCCTTGGTGATCGTGCCCCCGGTGTCGATCATGTCGTCGACCAGCACACAGGTGCGGCCCTCGACGTCACCGACGACCCGGTTCGTGACCACGGTGTTCGGCATGCGTGGGTCACGGGTCTTGTGGATGAAGGCCAGCGGCGTGCCACCCAGCCGGTCGGCCCAGCGCTCGGCCACGCGAACGCGGCCGGAGTCGGGCGCGACCACGGTGATCTCCTCACCCTTGTACTTGCTCGCGACATGGTCGGTGAGCAGGTGCAGGGCGAAGAGGTGGTCGACCGGGCCGTCGAAGAAGCCCTGCGTCTGGTCGGTGTGCAGGTCGACCGTCATCAGTCGATCGGCGCCGGCCGTCCGCAGCAGGTCGGAGATCAGCCGGGCGGAGATCGGCTCCCGGCCCCGGTGCTTCTTGTCCTGGCGCGCATACGGGTAGAACGGCAGCACCACGGTGATCCGATCGGCTGACGCGCGCTTGAGCGCGTCGATCATGATCAGGGTCTCCATCACCCAGGTGTTGATGCCTGCGCCGCAGGACTGGACCACGAAGGCGTCCGCCCCACGCACCGACTCCTCGAACCGCACGAAGATCTCGCCGTTGGCGAACTCGTAGGCGGATTGAGGCGTCAGGCTCACGTCGAGATACTTGACGATCTCCTCAGCCAGCTCTGGGTATGCCCGGCCGGAGAAGACCTGGAGCGTCTTCCGGCTTTGGATCGAAACAGTGTTCACCAGCGGTACCTCTCACGGGGGTGTTGCCGCCATGTTCCCAGACTTTTCATGCGACAAGCTTTTGGGGGATTGAAGCACCCTTCCCATCGGCCGACTGTTTATCGACGATGACCGAAAACTGGCCCCTCCGGCTCGGGGAGGGGGTGCTGATCGGTATGGCTGAATCGCAAGGGGGCTACATGTCCACATTCGTGCAGTTGGGTCGGGTGGAGGCTGGGCTGCCACCCGCGCTCACCGACGATGATGTCGTACCCGGACCGCAGCTGGTGTACGTGCGCAGGGTGCTCGCCGGTAGCGCGGGTCACGTCTGGCACATCTTGGTAAGTCCGGTCGGCACCTCTGTCTGGCTGGGTCACGGTGCCGTGCTGCGCGGCGAGGGGCACAGCTTCATGAGTGACGAGGGTGAGGCCGGCATGGTGCGTAGCTATCACCCTCTGGAGCAGTTGCGACTGTCGTGGCACTCCGGGGACGCCGACGACGAACCCAGTCTGGTCGAACTCGATCTGACCCCGGTCACGGGCGGTACGCGGCTGCGGCTGTGGCACGAGGGCCTGCCCGCGGAGCAGCGGCAGCGGATGCAGCAGGAATGGGAGCACCGGTTGGACGACTTCGCCCAGGTCTGTCTCTAGGGCGCGCAAGGGCCTGCCGCGATGCCGGCACGGTCTCGGCAGGGCCCTCGAACCCCCGGTCGGTGCGAATCCGGCCGGGGGCCCGTGGCACCTACGGGTTCCAGCTCAGCATCAGCCAGCCACCGGCCACGATCGAGGCCAGGGACAGCAGGAAGAACACCGTGACCCAGAACACGCCGGGGACGTGGCTCAGCCAGGCCAGCTGATCGGCGTCCGAGGTCACCGGGGGCCCACCGCGCCGCCCGCTGCCCTGCGCCCGGCGGGAACTCTGCAGCTCGATCACTGCGCGCAGCCCGCCGATCAGCAGCAGCCAGGTCACCGCGCAGGCGAAGCCCAGCGCCGTGCGCTCGTTGCCCCAGACCATCACCGCCACCGCCGCACCACCGGTGACGACCACCGTGAGCACCCCGAAGGCGTTGCGGATCTGTGTCAGCAGCACCGCCAGCAGGCCCACCACCACCCACAGCAGCACGGTGATCAGGTCGAGCCCGATCAGCGCCGCCAGCCCCACACCGATCACGGCCGGCGCCGGGTAGCCCGCGAGCGCGGTGAAGATCATGCCCAGGCCGCGTGGCTTGCCCCGGGAGAGCGTCACGCCGGAGGTGTCCGAGTGCAGCTTGATACCGGCCAGCTCGCGGCCCATGAGCAGCGCGATCACGGCGTGGCCACCCTCGTGGGCGATCGTCACCACGTTGCGCAGCACGTGCCAGGTGGTGCGCTCGCCGGTCAGCACGACCGCTGCGACCCCCAGCACGATCACCATGACGCGCTCGTCGCCGAGGGAGTCCCAGGAGAGGTTGTCCCAGTTGAGACGGGAGAAATCGGAGTTCACCGCTGACATTTCGCCAAGGGTAGGGGTCATCCCCGCTGGGGAACGAGTCTGCGGTCCGGAAGATGATCATCGACGGGCCCGAAGGCCGGATCGTCCACACCCTGCCGCCGTACCGGATCGGCCTGGGGCCGGTAGATCGTGTGGACGATCATGGCGCAGATGAGCAGCACCAGCAGGTCACGCAGCACCACCACGGTGAGGAACCGCTCGGGGGAGTTGCCCCGGGACGGGTCCTGCAGGCCGAGGAAGTACCCCAGCCGGGGGTACCAGAGGTAGGCGTCCGTGACCATCCAGACCAGCAGTACCCAGACCCGGGGCAGGGCCAGCACGGCCAGGGGCACCAGCCACAGTGAGTACTGCGGGCTCCACACCTTGTTGGTCAGCAGGAACGCGGCCACCACCAGGAAGACCAGCGAGGCCAGCCGGGGCCGGCGCGGTGAGGTGAGCCCGATCACCCCGATCACCAGGCACAGCACCAGGAAGGCAGCCAGGCTGAAGGTGTTGAGTTTCTCCGGCGACTGACCCGCGTACAGCGGGCCGTCGAACCCTTCCCAGCGGGTGAAGGTCGTGATCGCGTTGTAGATCGAGTCGTGGTCGGCCGGGCGGGTCGAGTTCAGCCGGAAGAACTCCCACCAGCCGCGCGGGTAGAGCAGCGCGAACGGGGCGTTGCAGGCGATCCAGGCCCCGGCGGCCGCCAGGGTGGCCTTCCACCACGGCTTCAGCGTTCCCGAGCGCCAGCAGAGGATCAGCAGCGGCCCGAGGATGAACAACGGGTAAAGCTTGGCCGCCGCGCCGATCCCCAGCAGCAGGCCGGCCAGCAGAGGCCGTTGCCGGGCCCAGGCGAGCATCCCGGCGGCGGCCAGGGCCACGGCCAGGGTGTCGAAGTTGGTGAAGGCGTGCACGAACACCAGCGGGGAGAGTGCCATCAGCACCACCTCCCACTTGCGCACCGCCAGCGGGATGGTGCAGGCCACTGCCACCAGCCAGGAGATCGCCAGCACGATCGCCATGATCACGAAGTAGGGCACCACCTCCGGCCCGGTGTCGCCGGTGATGCCGACGTAGACCTTCGTGAACCGCATGCCGACGTACTGGAGCATGCCGGTGACCACCGGGTACTCCATGGCCCGCACGGTGCCGTCGGCGTCGGTCCAGGTGGTCTTGTACGGCAGCGTGCCGTCCTGGAGGTGGTCCACCCCGTACAGCGGGATCGCGTCGGAGTAACAGTGCAGCGAGTACTGCCGCGCGTCCCGCCAGTCGAGCGCCACCTGGCCGTCAGGAGTGGTGTAGGTGTCCACGCAAGGGGCCTTGGCGGCCCAGCCCACCGCCAGGCCCACGCAGGCCAGCAGCATCACAACCAGCCATATCCGCAGCCCTCGGTCGAATCTGCTGGTCCCGGTCATCGGCCGGGACTCTACCGACCCTTTCCCTGGGTGAGTACTACGACGCGAGATCGGTCAGGAACTTCTTGGCCACCGGCACTGCACTCTTGGCGCCGAAACCGCCGTCCTCGACGAGGACCGCGAACGCGATGTCGCCCTGGAAACCGGTGAACCAGGCGTTCGTCTTCGGGGGCGTGTCGGTGCCGTACTCCGCGGTGCCGGTCTTGCCGGAGACCGGCCCGCCGGGCACGTTCTTCATGCCGGTACCCGTACCGCTGGTGACCACCGTGCGCATCAGTGAGCGCATCGTCCGCGCGCTCTTGGTATCCAGCTTCACCGGGTCGACATCGGCCGTGGCCTCGTCGTTCCCGGTGCCGTTCAGCACCAGCTTCGGCGCGTGCCAGGTGCCGGAGGCGATCGCGCCGGACGCGCTCGCCACGGCCATCGGGCTGACCAGCACGGTGCCCTGGCCGATCATCGCGGCGGCGTGGGCGACGGTGTCGCCCTTGGTCGGGACCTGTCCGGTGAAGGCCGTGACGCCGGTGGCGTTGGGCTGTCCGTAGCCCAGCGAGCCCGCGGCCTCGGCCAGCTGCGCCTGGCTGATGAGCTTCGCGCTGCCGACGAACGCGGTGTTGCACGAGTGGGCGAAGTCACTGGAGAAAGGCACCTTGCCGAGGACCTCGTCCTCCGCGTTGGTGAATTTCTTGCCGCTGACCGTCAGGGCCTTGGGACAGGCCACCGTCTTGTTCGCGGTCATCCCGCCGTACTCCACCAGGCCCAGGCCGGACGCGATCTTGAAGGTCGAGCCGGGCGCGTACTGGCCGAGCAGGGCGCGGTTGTAGCCGTTGCCGTTCGGGCCACCGTTGGCGATCGCCAGGATGTTGCCGGTCTTCGCGTCGATCGCGACCATCCCGGCCAGGTGCGTCGCCGTCGCGATCGCCTTGTCCGCGGCGTTCTGGATCTCCAGGTCGAGCGTGAGCTGGAGGTCCTTGCCGTCGGTCGCGTCGGCCCGGAACATCTCCTTGCCCTCACCCTCCTTCGGCACGGCCGTCACGACCACGCCCGGGGTTCCGGCGAGCTGCTCGTCGTAGGTGCGCTGCAGGCCGGACAGGCCGGTCTCGTCGCCGGCCTGCACCCGCCCGTCCGACTCCTTGACGATGTCGGCCGTGGCCGCGCCGACGTTCCCGAACAGCGGCCGGGCGAAGTCGGAGGAGGGGGTGAGCGCGACGTCCTTGGTCTGGAACACCACCCCGGGGATCGGTTTGAGCCGGGCGCTCACCTGGTTGTAGGCGGCCCTGCGCAGGGTGATCACGTCGACGAAGGTGTCGGCACCGGCCGCCTTCACCCGCTTGAGCAGGGCCGCGCCGTCCACACCGACCACTCCGGCGACCCTGGTCACCGTCTGTTCCACGTCGTCCGTTTTTGCCTTGTGGATCCCGACTACGACCACCGGGCGGTCCTCGACCAGCACCTTGTCGTTCGCGCCGAGGATCTGGCCGCGCTTGCCCGTCACCGTGCTCGCCTTCAGCGTGGCGGTGGCGAGGTCACCGGTCAGGTCCGGGTGCACCAGCGTGGACACGTACTGCGGCAGCCAGCTGTCGTCCTGGTTCACCAGCGTCAGCGTGGTGTCGTACTCCCACGTCCGGTCGCGGGCCAGGGTCCAGGTCACGTGCAGCGGTGCGGTCGCCGTGTCGCCACTCGCCGACTCGGTGACCTTGCCCACGGTGACGTCGGAGGGCTTGTCGGTCTTCTCGGACGTCAGGCCGGCGGTGGTGGTCTGGACCGCCTGGGCGGGGTCGTCCGTGGTGCCTGCCTGGCCGCCGGCCCAGCCGATGGTGCCGAGGTTCCCGCCCGCCCAGGCCCGGCCGAACGCCTCGGCCGCGGTTTTCTGCGCTCCGCTGTTGTCGCCCCCGCGCAGCAGGTACAGGGCTGTACCCCCTGCTCCCGCGAGGACCAGCACGGCCACCAGGACATAGATCAGGACGCGACGGTTCACGGTGCCCGACGGTAGCGGTCATGCCGGGCCTGCGGTACGAAGGGAAGGTGCCCTCCTTGATCCTCGGTCCTGTCCTTCGGCATGTCGGTGCTGCTCACGCCACTCTCTGGGTCGAGGTGGACACCCGCTGTGAAGTTTCTGTGCTCGGCACCACCGAGAAGACCTTCGAGGTCAGCGGCCATCACTACGCCCTCGTACCGGTCACCGGCCTCCCGGAGGGGGAGGTGATCGAGTACGACGTGCGCCTGGACGGCGAACTGGTGTGGCCACCGGTGCGCACTACCGGACTGTCGGGCACGTCCGGCGTGTCGGATTCGCCACATCCGGCCCCCGGTGTTCTCCCCTCCTCGCGGATCCGCACGCTCGACCCCGATCGTCCGCAGCGCATCGCCTACGGTTCGTGCCGGGTCGCCACCCAACGCACGGTCAAGGGGCGACGTAAGTACGGGGTGGACGCCCTGGAGGCCTACGCCGTCCGGGTGGCCAACGATTCCGGTGACGGCTGGCCCGACCTGATGGTCATGCTCGGCGACCAGGTCTATGCGGACGAGACCACCGAGCTCACCCAGCAGCGCATCGCCGATCACCGGGACATCTCCCGGCCCCCGCACGGCGAGGTCGCCGACTTCGAGGAGTACACCTGGCTCTACCACGAGTCGTGGAGCGATCCGCAGATCCGCTGGCTGATGTCGACCGTGCCGATCGCGATGATCTTCGACGACCACGACGTGCACGACGACTGGAACACCTCGCGCTCGTGGCGGGCCGACGTGAAGAAGACCGACTGGTGGGCCGAGCGCATCATCGGCGGTCTGGTCTCGTACTGGGTGTACCAGCACATCGGGAACCTGTCGCCGGACGAACTGGCCGCCGACGAGGTGTACCAGCGGGTGCGGGCGCTGGCCGAGGTGGACGAGGACGCCGCCCCGATGCTGCGGGAGTTCGCGGTGATGGCCGACGCCGAGGCGGACGGGGGCAAGGGCTACCGCTGGTCGTTCTGGCGTGACCTGGGGCGTACCCGGCTGGTGGTGATCGACTCGCGGTGCGGGCGGATGCTCGACGGCGACTACCGGTCGATGCTGTCCGAGGACGAGTTCGCCTGGGTCGAGGAGCGCACCCGGGGCGACTACGACCACCTGCTCATCGGTACCTCCCTGCCCTGGCTGATGGCGCCCGCCCTGCACCAGATCGAGGCCTGGAGCGAGCATCTCGCCGAGGGCACCGGCCGCCGCGCCGTACTGGGCGAGAAACTACGCCGCGCGGCCGATCTGGAGCACTGGCCGGCGTTCCGCGAATCGTTCGACCGGCTCGCCCGGCTGATCGCCGACGTGGCGTCGGGGCCGCAGGCCCCGGCCACCGTCTGCGTGCTGTCCGGCGACGTGCACCACAGCTACATCTGCGAGGCCGATGTCACGGCGCTGATGTCTTCCGTGCCCGCCGAAGCGTCGAAGGTCTACCAGCTGACCTGCTCGCCCGTGCACAACACCATCCCGTGGGTCATGCGACTGGCGTTCAGCATCTCCTGGACCGGGCCTGTCACCCGCCTGGCGAGGCTGCTGTTCACCCGTCCGCGCACCATTCCCGAGACCGTCATGTCGTGGGGCTCGATCGGCGGCCCGATCTTCGGGAACGCCATTTCCACGCTGATTCTCGAGGGTCGCGCGGCCCGCGTGATGCTGGAGTCGACCCGTGAGGCGCAGCCCTTGCCCCCGCGCAACCGGCTCTCCATCCCCTCCGGTGGGCAGGAGCCGGAAAACCAGTGGGCCCTCACCGAGCAGGACTGGGACCCGGCCCGCTATCCGCTCACGGTCGCAATGGCCCGGGACCTCTCGGGCCGTTGAGGTGGCTTGAGGTGGCTTGAGGTGGCTTGAGGTGGCCCCGACACCTCGTTCGTGATCATGCAAAATCTCCCCGGCGTTCTAGAACTGTGAGCTCGAGAGTTCTAGAACGCCGGGGAGATTTTGCATGATCACGGCGTTTTTTTGGGGGGCGTCGATGACGTCTACGGGCGCCGGGGGCGCCTGGAGGCCCCGACCACATCGTCCTCTGCCGGCTGCTCCTCTCGGGAATGCTATCGACAGCGATACGTTACCGATATATCGTCAACGTATCGCCGAAGCTCATCGGGAGCTCCGGCAGATCTGAAGGAGCTAGTGATGAAGCAGGCGCAGAAGGACAACGACGAGCAGGCGTACGAGGTCGACCGCGACGATCCGGCCTGGGGTTCCCCGGGGGCTGACGACGGCGACGGGCGGCACGGTTCGCGCCGGCGGTTCGGGCGGGGGCGGTTCGGTCCCGGTCGCGGGTTCGGGCCGGGTTTCGGGCCGCGGGCGGCCGGGCGGGGCAACGACCCCGAGGACTTCCCGGAGGACGAGGACGGTCGCGAGGGGTTCGGTGACGGGCGCCCGGGTGGCCGGCGTGGTTTCGGCCGGTTCGGGCAGGGGCCGTTCGGTCCGGGTGGTTTCGGTCCGGGTGGTTTCGGTCCCGGGGGGTTCGGCCCGGGTGGGTTCGGCCGGGGTGGCTGGGGTCCCGGTGGTGGTGGTCCCGGTCGCGGTGAGGGTCGCGGTGACCGGGGTGGGCGTCGTCCGCGGGGCAACGTGCGGGCCGCGATCCTCGCGCTGCTGGCCGAGGAGCCCGCTCAGGGCTACCACGGTTACGCGATCATGGGTGAGCTGACCAAGCGCAGTGGTGGCCTGTGGCGGCCCAGCCCGGGATCGGTCTACCCGGTGCTGCAGCAGTTGCAGGACGAAGGGCTGGTGCGGGCGGAGGACGCCGAGGGGGGTCGCAAGGTCTTCTCGATCACCGATGCCGGACGCGAGTCGGTGCAGCAGAACCCGTCCGAGTACGCCGAACCGTGGGCGATGGCCGGTCCGGGTCAGCGGCAGCGGGTGCAGACCCTGTTCGAGGGCATGGGTGCCCTCGGTCAGGCCACCCAGCAGGTCGCCCGGTTGGGTTCGGACGAGCAGGTCGAGCGGGCACGACAGGCGCTGGACGAGGCCCGGCGCCGGATCTACCTGATCCTCGCCGAGGACCGGAGCGCCGAACCGGCCCCGGAGCCGGGCGCATCGGATGACACTGAGTGAACCGGTTGATCCGCACCGTGGATGTCGTGTCCGGTCCTGGGCCGGATGCGGCATCTGCGGGTGTGCGCCTGCCTGTTCGCTGAGGGTGGAGCCGGATCGGGGATTTACCGACGTGCCGGTAGCGTTGTAGATGCCGGGTGCCCGTTTCGGCGCATCGGCGCCATCGTCGATGCGCGTCGCGGAACGGGCCGGGACGAGCACAATGCGCGACGGTGAGTAACCGCGCCCGGCGATGGAGGAGGACGCTCGTGCTGGATCCGCGGGATCTTTACACGCTCGCCGACGAGCAGCCCGAAGAGGGCGCTCTCGAACACCCTGTGCTGCTGCACGCGCTCGGAGGTTTCATCGACGCGGGCAACGCGGGCCGGCTGGCGGGAGAGCACCTGCTCAGCTCGCTGGAACACCGGGTGCTGGCCACATTCGATGTCGACCAGCTCTACGACTACCGCGCGCGGCGCCCGGCGATGACCTTCATGGAGAACCGCTGGGAGAGCTACGAGGCTCCCCAGCTGGTGCTCGAGGAGGTCAAAGACGTCGAGGGGCGCGGCTTCCTGATGCTGACCGGCCCGGAGCCGGACATCCAGTGGGAGCGTTTCGTGGCCGCGGTCACGGAGCTCGTCGACCACTACAACGTGCGCCTGACCATCGGCGTGCACGCGATCCCGATGGCGGTGCCGCACACGCGCCCCTCCGGTATGACCGCGCACGCCACCCGAAAGAACCTGATCGACATCAAGAACATCTGGGCCGGCAATGTGCAGGTCCCGGGCAACGTCGCCGGCCTGCTGGAGTTACGACTGGGCCAGGCCGGTAGAGATGCCGCGGGATTTGCCGTGCACGTGCCGCACTACCTGACCCAGGCCGAGTTCCCCGATGCTGCCGTGGTGCTGGTCGACGCCGTGGCCGACGTCAGCGACCTGACACTGCCCACCGGCACGCTCATCGAGGCCGGCATCGAGACCCGCGCCGCCATTGAGGAACAGGTCGCCGGGCAGCCCGAGGTGGCTGCCGTGGTGAGTGCCCTGGAGCAGCAGTACGACGCCTACGTCGCCGGTGAGGGCAATGCGCTGCCGCTCGCGGACGGCCCGGGTGAGCTGCCCACCGCCGACGAGCTGGGCGCCGAGCTCGAGCGCTTCCTCGCCGAGGAGAACGACCGCAAGGGCCGTGGCGACGTCTGACGTATCGGTACGCTGCCCCTGTTCGTACGGTGATTTCCGGCATACGGGGAGTTCGTGATGGGCATCGACAGCGGGTGGATCAGGGCCAGCGGCGCCGACGGCAGTGACGAGTTCGTCGAGATGCGCCGCACCGGCGAGATGATCGAGGTGCGCTACTCGAAAAACGGCGAGACCGGCGACGTGCTCTCGTTCACCCCCGGTGAGTGGGACGCGTGGCTCGACGGCGCGAAGAAGGGCGAGTTCGACCACCTCGTGTAGGCGGGTCGCCTTTCGTCCGAACCTCATGGTGGACGTCCTCCAGCCCCGCCCGGTGTCAGTCACCCGGCGGGGCTGTCGGGTTCGGTCAGGTGTTCGGTTGTTTCCGCGGCCAGAGTTTCAGCGTGCTGCTCCGGCTGAACGCCACCAGCGTGATCAGCAGCACCGACAGTCCGAAGAAGAACCCGCCGACGACGTCGGTCAGGTAGTGCACGCCCAGGCCGAGCCGGTCGAGCGCGACGAAGACCGGCCACGCGAACGCTCCCACCCACAGCGCTACCCGCCCTCGGGTACTGCGCACGGACCGGCCGTCGCCGGGGGCCCGTACGTGGTGCCGCAGGCTGGGCTCGAGGAGCACCAGCACGATGCCGGCGAACATCACGGCGTTGGTGGTGTGTCCGGAGGGAAAGCTCGACCCCGAGGCCAGGTAGACCGGGTCGGGCAGGTCCGGCCGGTTCCGCTCGACCAGCAGCTTGATCAGGGGGTTGAGCGTGCCGCCGATGACCAGCGTCGCGACCATCCAGGCCACCGCCCGGCGGGCTCCGCGCCGCCAGAGCACGATCGCCAGCACCAGGAAGATCGCGCGGATCACGAACGGCTCGGTGACGTGTCCGATCACCGTCAGGATGTCGGCCAGCCAGGGCCGGTCCACCACGTAGCCGTGCGCCCCGGTCGACACGTCGTGATCGATCTTCGGCACGCCGGGTAGGCCCGTCGCCACGAGCACACCGATCAGCACGAACCCACCGAGCAGCGCCGTCCCGAGGAACAGCAGCAGCCCGGTGAGTACCAGGCGGCCCTCATGCTCGGACGGGGTGTCACCGGCCAGGTGCGACTCGAGGTTGTCGGGGTCCGGATGGTCGTCGTCGTGCACCGCTGTCGAGGCCTCAGATCCTGAGGCCGCGTTGCCGGGCTGTGATGCCATGGGGTCGCGTGCCTTTCCCTCGTCGTACGGCGGGGCTCCAGTGAGGTGCCCCGGTTGTCCAGCTCCGTCCGGTCTTCCGTGTCTTGTCATCTCGCGTCGGGGTCGGCGTCACGAGGCTGCTCGCCGGGGCCGTCCCGTCGGTGGGCACGGAGCCTCATGCCTCCTCCTGCTCCGCCTCGGCGGGCGTTTTCGTCTCGCCCTCCTCGACGACGTGGTGGCTGCGGACGGTCGCGATCGTGTCGGCCTCGGCGGCGGGCTTGTCCGGCCGATGGGCCAGGACCCGGGCGAAGCGCAGGGCCAGGCCGGCCGGGTAGCGCGGCGAGCGCTGCACGCCGTCGAAGGCGATCTCGACGACCAGTTCGGGGCGTACGTGCACGACCCACGTCGACTCGCGCTCGGCCAGCTCGCGCAGCCTCCCGGTCTGCCAGTCGAGCATCACGTCGGTGAGGCCCTTGAAGGTCTTGCCGAGCATGACGAAGCCGCCGGGCGGGCCGTACTCACCGTCCGGGTCGCGGGCGCCGAGGTGCAGGTTCGAGAGTTTGCCGGTGCGCCGGCCGTGCCCCCACTCGGCCGCGAGCACCACCAGGTCGAGGGTGATGCGGGGCTTGACCTTCACCCAGCCCGCACCACGTCGGCCCATCGTGTAGGCGGCGGCCAGCGACTTCACCACCACCCCCTCGTGCCCCCGGGCCAGGGTGTCGGCCGCGAACGCCCGCGCCCCGGTCACCGCGGCCTCGTCGGACGGGTCGTCGACGACGTGCCGGGGAACGAGGAGTTCCGGGGCCGCGGCCTCGAGGCGCGTGCGCCGGTCGGTGCCGGGCCGATCGATCAGGTCGTCGCCGTCCACGTGCAGGGCATCGAACAGGGTGAGACTCAAAGGGGTTGCTGACCTTGCCTTCTCGATGTCATGCCGGGCCACCCGGGCGGAGGTGACCTGGAACGGGGCGGGTCGGCCGGAGGCGGCGCACGCGATCACCTCACCGTCGAGAATGGCGTCGGCCACGTCGAGACCCCGCACCGCCTCGACCACTTCGGGCACGCGTGCGGTGATGTCGTCGAGGGTGCGGGTGAACACGGCCACCGTGTCGCCCTGCCGGTGGATCTGTACCCGTACCCCGTCGAGCTTCCACTCCACGCCGGCGGGGCCGGTCTTCATCAGTGCCGCACCGAGTTCGGGGGCCGGGGCGGCGAGCATCGGGGCCAGGGGCCGGCCGACCGAGAGCTGGAACGCGGCCAGGGCGCTCTCGCCACCCTCCAGCGCGGCCGCGGCCACGTCGGGCAGGTCGCCGTGCACCGCCAGGGCCCGGCGCACGGAGGCCAGGGGGACCTCGGCGGCCTTGGCCACAGCGTCGACGATCAGCCCGGCCGCGGCGCCCTGGCGCAGCTCGCCGGAGATCAGGCCGGACAGCAGCCGCTGCTCACCGGCGGTGGCCGCGGCGAGGAGCTCGAGCACGATCCTCTGCCGCTCACCGCTCGACCCCGCACCGGTGAGCAGCGAGGCCCGGGCGAGTTGCGCGTCCACCATGTGAACCGTGAGGGACGGCGACACCGCAGGTGGGGGAACCGCCCGCAGGGAGGCCCACCCCAGCCCGGTGCGCCGCTGGAAGGTGCGCCCGGACAGCCAGGCCGCCACCACCGGCGCGTCCGAACCGCTGGCCCGACGCAGACAGGCGGCCAGCAGCGCGACCTTGTCGCGCCGGGCGGACGCTGCGGCCACGGCCTCGGAGGCCGCGGCGATCTCGGTGAGGAGCACGCACCTACTCTGCCCGCGACCACCGACAAGAACACTTCGAAACGATCACCGGGGAAGGTGGGGGGATCGCCTGATCACGAACAAGGCCAGGGGCTCGTGATCAGGCGAACCTTCCCCGTCAGGTCTCCGAGACCGTGCCGACCCCGTCCTGGGCCGCCACACCGAAGCGGCGGGTCACCCGCACCGCCTCCAGCATCCGCCGGTCGTGCGAGACCAGCAGCAGGGTGCCGCCGAACGAGTCCAGCGCCTGCTCCAGCTGCTCGATCGCGGGCAGGTCGAGGTGGTTCGTGGGCTCGTCGAGCACCAGCAGGTTCACCCCGCGGGCCTGCAGCAGGGCCAGCCCGGCGCGGGTGCGCTCGCCGGGGGAGAGAGTGCCGGCCGGGCGGGACACGTGCCGGGCTCCGAGCCCGAACTTCGCCAGCAGGGTGCGCACGTCGGCGTCCGGCCAGTCCGGCACCTGTGCGCCCAGGGACTGCATCACGGTCCTCTCACCGGTGAACGCCGAACGGGCCTGGTCGATCTCGCCGACCACCACGCCCGAGCCCAGCGCGGCCCGGCCCGACGTGGGGGCGAGCCGGCCCAGCAACAGGGACAGCAGCGTGGTCTTGCCCGAGCCATTGGGGCCGGTGATGGCGATGCGGTCGGCCCAGTCGATCTGCAGGGTCAGGGGCCCGAGGCGGAAGTCACCGCGCTGCGCCACCGCGGCGTCGAGCGTGGCTACCACCGCACCGGAGCGGGAGGCGGTGGCGATCTCGAACTGCAGCTGCCATTCCTTGCGCGGTTCCTCGACCACATCGAGTCGCTCGATCAGGCGCTGGGTCTGCCGGGCCTTGGCGGCCTGCTTCTCGGACGACTCGGCCCGGAAGGCCTTGACGTTCTTGTCATTGTCCGTGGCCTTGCGCCGGGCGTTGCGCACGCCCTGCTCCATCCAGTTGCGCTGCGTGCGGCCGCGTTCCTCCAGGCCAGACTTGGTGTCGGCGTAGTCCTCGTAGGCCTCGCGGGCGTGCCGCCGGGCCACCTCGCGCTCTTCCAGATAGGCCTCGTAACCGCCGCCGTACACGCTGACCTGCTGCTGGACCAGGTCGAGCTCCACCACCCGGGTCACCGTGCGGGCCAGGAACTCCCGGTCGTGGCTGACCACCACGACCCCTGAGCGCAGTTCGGTGACGAACTGCTCCAGCCGGTCCAGCCCGGCCAGGTCGAGGTCGTTCGTCGGCTCGTCGAGCAGGATCACGTCGTACCGGCTGAGCAGCAGCGACGCCAGCCCCGCGCGGGCGGCCTGGCCGCCCGACAGTGAGACCATGGGCGTCCGCAGTCCACCGACCAGGCCCGACCGCAGGCCGATCTCCTCGGTGACCTGCTCGGCCCTCTCGTCGAAGTCCGCGGCGCCGAGCGCCATCCAGCGGTCGAACGCGACCGAGTAGGAGTCGCCGTCCCCACCGCCGGCCAGCTCCTCGGTGGCGGCGTCGAGTTCGGCCTGGACGGCGGTGATGCCGCAGCGCCGGGCCAGGAACTCGAGCACGGTTTCTTCGGGCCGCCGCTCGTGCTCCTGCGGCAGGTAACCGACGATGGCCTGCTCGGGGCTCAGGGAGACCTTGCCGTTCTCGGACTCCTCCAGCCCGGCAAGGATTTTCAGCAGGGTTGACTTGCCGGCGCCGTTGGCGCCGACCAGGCCCACCACGTCACCGGGGGCGACGACCAGGTCGAGCCCGGTGAAGAGCTGACGGTCACCGTGCCCGGCTGCGAGGTCGCGGGCGAGCAGGGTTGCAGACATACCGAGAAGGTTCTTCCATCCGGAGCCCGCGCACCAAATCCTTTACGGCTCGTCCGTGCCTCGTCTGTGCTTCGTCTATGCCCAGGCCACCGGCAGGGCGCGCGGGTCGTCGGAGGAGACGACCTCCTTGCCCAGCGGTGCCAGCGCGACCAGGGCCAGCTTGATGTTGGCCCAGCCGAACGGGATGCCGACGATGGTCAGGCAGAGGGTGATCCCGGTGACCACGTGACCGATGGCGATCCACACCCCGGCGAGCACGAACCAGAGCACGTTGCCGATCAGCGATGGCGTGCCGGCGTCGTGCTGCTTCACGATCGTGCGCCCGAACGGCCAGAGTACGAACCCGGCCAGGCGGAACGACGCGACCCCGAACGGGATCGTGACGATGAGCAGGAACATGAGCACGCCGGCGAGCGCGTAGCCCAGCGACAGCCAGAACCCGGCGAGAACGAACCAGAGCACATTGAGGACGAGGCGGATGGCGCCCATGGGTGACTCTCCCTTGGCTTCCGTGCGGCGGGGGAAACGGACGAAACCCCCGCGGTCCAGACGCTGCCGGACCGGCGGGGGTTGCATCGAACGCAGAAAACCCTAGTGGCTGGTAGCCACCGGCTTGCCCTTCTCCTGGCCGATCGCGCCGAGCAGCTCGCCGAACCAGGCCTGCTCGGTGTCGAACGGCTTACCGCCCTTGATGCGCGGGAACTCGATCGCCCGCAGCCGGTTGCCCTGCTCCTCGTCGTGGCCGATGACGCCGCTGGTGCCCTCCAGGGCACTCTGCACGGCCAGGTCGACGCAGCCCTTGATCAGGCGCAGGTCCTGTGTGTTGGCCGCGGCCGAGCGGGCGAAGTACCCGCTCTTCTGCACGAGCACCTTGTTCGCGCCGACCTTCTCGGCGAACTGCTTCGCGAACCACTGACCCGGGTTGATCGTGTCCAGCTTGACGTGACCGAACGCATCCCGGTCGGGCTCCTCGCCGCGGGCGATGAGCTCCTCGACGATGGTCTCGACCCCGGCCCCTTCGGACAGGAAGATGTTCACGGCGCCGACCTCGTCCATCTGCCGGCGCAGGCGGGCGGCCTCGGCCTCGATGTCGAAGCTCAGCTCCGGCACGAACACGGCGTGCACGTCCCAGGCCTTCGGGTCGTTGCCGAAACCCGCGTACTTCTGGGTGGTCACCCACTCGTGGTACTCGGAGGCGGTGGCGGCGGTCAGCCAGCCGCAGTTCCGGCCCATCACCTCGTGCACGATGAGCATGCGCTCGTTCGAGGAGTGCTCGGCGACGACGTTGCGCGCGTAGATCGCGCCCTGCTCGGCCGCGGTCCAGGCACCCAGGCTCTGGCGGATCGGCACCACGTCGTTGTCGATGGTTTTCGGCAGGCCGACCACGGTCAGCTCGTAGCCGTTCTCGTGCAGGTACGCGGCCAGGTCGGCGGCGGTGGTGTTGGTGTCGTCGCCGCCGATCGTGTGCAGCACGTCGATGCCGTCTTTCGTCAGCTGCTCCGCGGCGACCTGGAGCGGCACCTGGCCCTCCTGCACCAGGCCACGCTTCACGCAGTCGGCGACGTTGGTGAGCTTGACGCGGCTGTTGCCGATCGGGCTGCCGCCGAACTGGTGCAGCAGGTGGGCGCGCTCGCGGATCTGCGGTGTGACCTCGATGTGGTCGCCGCTCAGAAGGCCGGCGTAACCGTTGCGGTAGCCGATGATCTCGACGTCCGGCGCGATCTCGGTATAGCGCTCGATCAGGCCGCCGACGGCGGAGGACAGGCAGGGGGCCAGACCACCTGCGGTGAGCAGTGCGACACGACGTACGGACATGCTGGGCGCTCCCGAGGAAACCGAGTGGCTATTCCGTCTTCAACACTAGCCGGGGACCTTCGTCCGGCATGGCTCCGGGCCCTTCGGACCGGACACGTCGCGCGATGGATCAGTAGCGAATCGTGACAATAGTCTCAGCTGAACTCTTCGCACCGATGAAACGACGACGAATACTTTGTCGTTTATCGGCGGGTGGAACCCCGATTCTGGCGCTCGGTGTCGAAACATCGGCGTGGAGGGAAGCGCGACACAGCCGTGAGCGGAATACTACGGAAAGCCCGGTACGTCGCACTGTGCGTGCCGTAGCGACAGGAAGTGACGTTAGCCCTACGAAGCAGACACACCCGTACCAGGAGGTGGGCACCATCAGTTCGTCCGACGCCCACCACGCACACCCGGCCCCGTCGATGTCCGGCCCGGGCCTGGTCCCGCTCGCCGGTTCCGGCGCGAGCGCCCACGTGCGGTGGACCGCCGATGCCGTGCTCGAGGCCCGGCAGGACTGGGTCGTCCGGGCTCAGGACGGCTTTGCCGAGGATGTTCTCGCCGAGGTCGAGCAGGCGCTGCGGTCCGTACCCGAACCCCACGCCCACGCGGCGGCCCTCTACGTGCAGGGCCTGTGCCTGATGACGCTGGGGGAGACCTCCATCGCCGTCACGGTCGCCCGTGAGCTGATCGCGCTGTGCCGCCGCACCGGGCAGGTCGCCGGGGCCGTACAGGCCCGCGCGCTGCTGGTCGAGCTGCTGCGTCGTGAGGGTCAGCTGGAGCAGGCCGTGGAGCAGCTGGCCCACGGCGCGGCAGCTGCCTCGGCCCTGGACGACCTGCTCGACCCGGAGGTGCAGACCGCGCTGGCCGCGCTGATGCTGGCCCACCGCATGATCGGGGTTCGCGAGGGAGCCCGGGAGATCCGGCAGCGCCTCGACACCGTGGAGCGGTTCCTGCCCCGCCACCAGCAGGTCTCCCGGCTGAGCAACCTGGCCTTCGAGCACGCCGAGCGCGGGGTGCGGGCCGCGCACCGCCCGCCCTTCGCCCCCGGGCGGGACGACCTGGCCGAGGCGGTGGCCACCATCAGCCGGGCCGCCGTTGCCGACGGCGGCCGCACGTACCGGGTGGTCGAGCTGGAACGCCAGGTGCTCGTCGCCCTGTACGAGGCGATGCTCGGTGACCCCGCCCTGGCCCAGGCCCAACTCACCGCCATCCCGGGCATTCTCGAACGAGGCCCCGAAGCCGCGTCCGCTCAGGTCTTCTGGGCGATCGGCATGGTCCGGGCCCTGGCCCGCCAGGACCGGGCCGTCGAGGGCGCGGCGATCGGGGCCCGGGCCCTGGCGGTCGTGCGCGGGCACGTCGTCGACTCCGAACGGCAGGTGCTGGCCTACGAGGTGGCGCTGGCCGAGCACCCGCCGCTGAACGACCCGGGCAGCGGGACGATCGAGTACCTGACCCTGGCCGGCCGGCGGGCGGACGAGACCTCCACCCTGCTCGACGCGCTCTTCCGGGCCCGTGTCGATCTGCTGCGGGGCGCGGACGAGCGCAAGGTACTCGCCCGGGCCGCGCGGCTGGACTCGCTGACCAACCTGGTGAACCGCCGCGGCGGAGCCGACGCGATCTCCGAGGCTGCCTCCCTGCCGGTCGGGGAGCCCGTGGCGCTGCTGCTCATCGACCTCGACGGTTTCAAGGAGGTCAACGACTCGCAGGGGCACCTGGCCGGTGACGTCGTGCTGCGTGAGGTCTCGACGGCGCTGCGCACCGCGGCCCGGCTGGAAGACGTGGTCGCCCGGTGGGGCGGCGACGAGTTCGTGGTGATCGCGGCCCTGGAGGAGGGGCGCGCCGTGGCCCTGGCGGAGCGCCTGCAGGAGACGATCCGCCACTGCCCGCAGTCGGCGGGGGCGCGCATCAGCGCGAGTATCGGGGTGGCCGTGCGCACCGCGCCGATCGACGAGCACGAATGGCTGCGCCGCGCGGACGAGGCGATGTACGCGGCCAAGCGCGCGGGCGGCAATGCCGCGGTGGTCGGATAGGCCGTTCACAGCAGTGAGGACGCGTGTCCGCCCGGTTCGGTTGTCAGGCCCGGGGCACGCGTTCTCCCCGTCGGTGATCGGTGTTCCACCCTTTGGGCCGATGTAGCGGCCCGGGCTCCCGGACGAACTCCTTGGTATGGACACGGCCCGTCGGGAGCCGTCGGCGGGCGCTCCGGGCGCCTCCGGCGCGCCACGCCTATCGACCCTCCTGGTGGCCGCCCTCACCGTCGGTCTGGTGCTGATGTTCGGCATCTCCCTGGTCTTCGCCTCCGACTCCACCGGACGCTGGATGCGCGGTGGTGGAGAGGGCATGCACCCGGCCCTGCCGCAGGACCTGGCCAGCGCCCCGCTGGCCGCCCCGGCCCCGGCGCCCTCCGGCACCGGTGGCTACGAGCTGCTGGAGTACCAGGACGACGGATCCGCCGTCCCGGTGCGCTGGGACCCGTGCCGGCCGGTGCACTACGTGGTGCGCGGCGAGGGTGCCCCGCCCGGCGGGCAGAAGGCGATCGACCGGGCCGTCGCCGAGGCCGGACGGATCACCGGGCTGCGGTTCACCTACGACGGCCCGACCGACGAGGCGCCGACGGTGAACCGGCCGGCCCAGGACCGCGGGCGCTACGGGGACCGCTGGTCGCCGGTGCTGGTGGCCTGGACCGACCCGACCGAGTACCCACACATGAAGGGCTACGCCGGGCTCGGCGGCCCGGACACCGTGTCGGGGGCCGGGCCGGGCACCCGGCGCTACGTCAGCGGAGTGGTCTACCTCAATCGTGAGCACCTGTCCGAGGTGGCCACCTGGGCCGACGGGCAGGCCCGCATCGATGCCGTGGTGCTGCATGAGTTCGGGCACGTGATCGGCCTGGACCACGTGGACGACCCGGCTGAGCTGATGTACCGCACCCCGACCGCGCAGCCGCACACCGCCGGGTTCGAGGTCGGTGACCGGCGCGGGCTGGCGCAGCTCTCCGGCGGCCCGTGCTTCCGCGATTTCTGAACGATGCTCCGGTCCTGCTGTCCACAGCAGGCACGACCCCGGGGTTGTCCACAGGGGTGGTCGGGACCGTCCGGTGGGCCGGGGCTCCCGGGCAGGGTCGTGGCATGTCCTCCTCCGACCTCACCGTGAACGAAGCCGGGCCCGCCGACCTGATCGCGGCTGTCTGGTACACCCTCGGCTTCCGGCCGCTCAACAGCCTCGTCCTGGTGGCCCTGCAGGGCCCGCGGGGGCGGGTCGGCTCGATGCTGCGCATCGACATGGCCCCGGTCTGGTTCGGTGGTGATCAGGCAGCCGGGGTGACCGCTGTGCTCGACGCCGCGATCGAGGCCCTGACCGGGCCGGCGTCGGCCGCTTTCGGCGGTGCGCCGGGAGAACCGGAGAAGGACGCGCAGGACGGCCTGCCGGTCCGGGTGGTCGCCCTGATCGCGGTGCCGGACGCGCTCGCGGTGCCGCCCCCGATGGTGGTCCGGGCCCTGCCGCAGCGGATCGCGCGGGCCGGGTTGTGGCTGTACGACCTCATCGGGGTCACGCCCACCGCTTTCCGGTCGATGCTCTGCCCGGACGGGTCGTGCTGCCCACCGGGCGGGCGGCCGTTGAGCGAGGTGGAGGCCAGCCGGGTGGCGATGGCCCACGTGCTGCGCGGAGACCGGCTGGCCACGAGCGAGGCCGACGTGATCGGTGACGTGGGGCAGGCCGTGCCGGTCGGGGAAGGGGGCGAGCCGGAGGTGCCGGGCGAGCACGGTGAGCGGGCCCGCCGGATCTGGTGGCGTACCTGGAACGCCCTGCTGGGAGAAGCGAAGGGCTGGAACACCGATCAGCTGGCACTGGGGCCGCTGCACGACTCGTTCCTGCGCGACGCGATCTTCGTCCGGCTGGCGGCGGCACCGGGCCCGACCCGGCAGCGGTTCCTGAACCAGTTGCTGGCGGGGCAGTCTCCGCCCGACCTGTCCGGCTACTGGGAGGAATTGTTCAGCGAACTGCCCGACCGGGTGCTGCTGGCCCGGGGCGAGCAGATTCTCGCAGTGCTGGCCCGGCGGGGCACAGCCTCCGAGCGCGCACCCCTGCTGGCGGTTCTGGCCCTGCTGGCCTGGTACCGGGGCAACGGGGTGCGGACCCGGCTGCTGATGGAACGGCTGCGTGAGGAGGGCCCGGAACTGCCCGAGCCCCTGCCCCGTCTGGCCGGGCTGGTCGAGATGCTCTGTACCGCAGGCATTGCCCCGCCGTGGGTGGAGGCTCCGGTGCGGGCTGACGCGGAATGATGTGTCCCGCACGACATCCCCTGAACGGTCCAGATCCTGAGACGGTCTGGGCCAACCCCGGTCCGCTCAATTACTGTGCAGTCCTAGGTCATGAGTACCAGCGACAAGCCCCGGCTTGCTGGTCGGCAACCCTCGTTCCGCGGTGGGGTGCCCCGGGTGATGACCAGGCCGTCGCAGTTGCGACAGCAAGCGCGGTCGACACCAGTCGACCCGTCTCATTGCCGGCGGACCTCCGGGTCCGCCCGGGCACGGGTCGATGGCCTGTGCCCCTGAGCCTGGAGGAGTACCCATGAGCGCCGACTGGTCGTTCGAAACTCGTCAGATTCATGCGGGGCAGAGCCCCGACCCCGCGACCGGTGCGCGGGCGCTGCCGATCTACCAGACCACGTCGTACGTGTTCGAGAACACCGAGCAGGCCGCGAACCGGTTCGGGCTCAAGGAGTTCGGGAACATCTACACCCGGCTCAACAACCCCACCACCGACGTGGTGGAGCAGCGCCTGGCCAACCTGGAGGGCGGTGTCGGGGCCCTGCTGGTGGCGTCCGGGCAGTCCGCCGAGACCCTCGCGCTGCTGAACGTGGCCGAGGCCGGTGACCACATCGTGTCCAGCCCGAGCCTCTACGGCGGCACCTACAACCTGTTCCACTACACGTTCCCGAAGCTCGGCATCCAGGTCAGCTTCGTCGAGAACCCCGACGACCTCGCCTCCTGGCGCGCCGCGGTGCGCCCGAACACGAAGGCCTTCTTCGGCGAGACCATCTCCAACCCCAAGCAGGACATCCTCGACATCGAGGGTGTGGCCGGGGTGGCGCACGAGGTGGGTGTGCCGTTGATCGTCGACAACACGGTGGCCACGCCGTACCTGATCCGCCCGTTGGAGTGGGGTGCCGACGTGGTCGTGCACTCGGCCACGAAGTACATCGGCGGGCACGGGGGCGCGATCGCCGGCGTGATCGTCGACAGCGGCAACTTCGACTACACGGCCCAGCCGGAGCGTTTCCCGGGCTTCAACCAGCCCGACCCCAGCTACCACGGGCTGGTCTACGGGCGTGACCTCGGCGTCGGCAGCCCGCTCGGGGCGAACCTGTCCTACATCCTCAAGGCCCGGGTGCAGCTGCTGCGTGACCTCGGCCCGGCCGCCTCGCCGTTCAACGCCTGGGTGATCGCCCAGGGCCTGGAGACGCTCAGCCTGCGGATCGAGCGGCACGTGGAGAACGCCCAGGCGGTCGCTACCTGGCTCCAGGGGCGTGACGAGGTGGCGTCGGTCGCCTACGCCGGTCTGCCCAGCAGCCCTTGGTACGAGCTGGCCCAGAAGTACGCGCCGAAGGGTGCCGGGGCTGTCGTGGCCTTCGAGATCAACGGTGGGGTCGAGGCCGGGCGCCGCTTCGTCGACGCTCTCGAACTGCACAGCCTGGTCGCCAACATCGGAGACGTACGCAGCCTGGTCATCCACCCGGCCAGCACCACCCACAGCCAGCTCTCCGAGGAGGAGCAGCTGGCCACCGGCGTCACGCCGGGGCTGGTGCGTCTGGCCGTGGGCCTGGAGAACATCACCGACATTCTCGCCGACCTGGAGGCCGGATTCCGGGCGGTTAAGGTCGGCTGAATGAGTACGCAGGAGGATTCCGTGCCCGCCGTGCCGCCGGCATCCGGGGCCTGGCGGGCCGGAGATTCCCGCGGGGGCCGCAGGTTCACCCGGATCGGGAGTGTGACGCTCGAACGCGGCGGCCGTCTCGACGACGTCGAGATGGCCTACGAGACCTGGGGCACGCTCTCGCCCTCGGGTGACAACGCCGTGCTGGTCCTGCATGCCCTCACCGGCGACAGCCACGTCACGGGAGACGCCGGTCCCGGCCACCCCACCCCGGGCTGGTGGAACGGTCTGATCGGTCCCGGGCGAGAGCTCGACACCGACCGCTGGTTCGTGGTGGCCCCCAACGTGCTCGGGGGCTGCCAGGGCAGCACCGGCCCCTCCAGTGCCGACCCGCACAGCGCCGACGGCAGCCCGTACGGCAGCCGGTTCCCCTACATCACCGTGCGCGACCAGGTCTCCGCCGAGGTGATGCTGTCCGACCTGCTCGGCATCGATCGCTGGGCCCTCGTGGTCGGCGGCTCGATGGGCGGCATGCGCGCCCTGGAGTGGGCGATCATGGAGCCGGAGCGGGTGGAACGGCTGTTCGTCCTGGCTTCCACCGCCGCCGCGACCGGTGACCAGATCGCCTGGTGCTCGGCGCAGATGATGGCGATCCGGTGTGACGCGAACTTCCACGGCGGCGACTACTACGGTGCCGGGCCCGGCGAGGGCCCGCACAACGGTCTCGGGGTGGCCCGCCGGATCGCGCACACCACCTACCGGTCGGAGGCGGAGATCAACCTGCGCTTCGGCCGTCTGCCCCAGCCGGGGGAGAATCCGCTCGGCGGTGGTGGGCGCTTCGCGGTCGAGTCCTACCTCGACCACCACGCGGACAAGCTCACCCATCGGTTCGACGCCAACTCGTACCTGGTGCTCACCCAGACGATGAACTCGCACGACGTCGGTCGCGGCCGGGGCGGGGTGGCCGCCGGGCTGGGGCGGGTCACCGCCCGCACCGCCGTCGCCGCCATCTCCAGCGACCGGCTCTACACCCCGGGGCAGAACGCCGAGATCGCCGCCGGCATCCCGGACTGCGCCCCGCTGCGCGTCATCGACTCGCCGTACGGGCACGACGGCTTCCTGGTCGAGGTCGAGCGGGTGGGGGAGATCCTCGTCGAGCTGCTGGGCGAACCGGCGCAGCAGGCCCTCGCCACCCACTGAGCCCAGGCGGGGTCCACCGGCCGAGACATCCGGCAGACCGGGGAAGATCCGTGCGCTCTGGGCGCACGGATCTTCCCCGGATCGGCTGACCGGATCGGCTGACCGGATCGGCTGACCGGATCGGCTGACCGGATCGGCTGACCGGATCGGCTGACCGGATCGGCTGACCGGCTGACGGTCGGTGGACGGGGCGCCCGACGGGTCAGCGGGGCCGGTCCGTCACGAGCGCCGGCCGGGCGCGGATCTCCTGGAGCAGCGTCGGCCAGGTGCGGGCGAAGGCGGTGTGCAGGGTGCGGGACGCCACGTCGTCCAGGTCGACCCATTCCAGGGCGTCGCTCTCCGGGGTCACATCGGCGACGGTCAACGACGGGTCGGCGAGCCCGATCACGTAGGTGTACGACCAGTCGCCGTGGTCCGTGCCGACGAACTCGCCGGAGACGGTCACCAGGGCGGGGTCGATCTCCGCCTCTTCGGCGGCCTCACGCAGGGCGGCCTCGGACACCGTCTCGTGACTGTCGCGGGCACCCCCGACCAGACCCCAGGTGCCGCCCTCGTGCGTCCATTCGGCCCGCAACTGCAACAGGATCTGCGGCCCCTGCGCACCGGGGCGCACCAGCGCCAGACCGGCTGCTCCGTACACGCCCCAGTGCTGATGGCCGCACCCGCAGGTCACCCATCCATTGCCATCGCCGCCGGCCATGGGGATCACCGTACGTTGCCGGTGTCGTCCGGGTGCCCGGTGGGGTAACGTCCCGGGCAGGAGGTTTCCTATGCCAGTACTGGTCGGATTTGTGCCCACGACCGAGGGCCGGGCCGCGCTGCGGCGCGCCGTCGAGGAGTGCCGCGTGCGCGGAACCCGGTTGATCGTGGTGAGTTCCGAGCAACCGTCGGTGGATCCCTTCGGCAATCGCCGTCCGGCCCCGGTCGCCCCGGAGGCCGAGGTCCGCCGGGTCTGCGCCGAACTGGGGCTCGACGGGGGCGAACTCGAGATCCGCTGGATCCGTGACGCCTACGAGCCGGCCGACGACATTCTCTCCGTGGCCGAGGAGACGGGTGCCCAGCTGATCGTCATCGGCCTGCGCCGCCGTACCGGGGTGGGCAAGCGCATCCTCGGGGGCAGCGCCCAGCGCATCCTGCTCGACTCCTCCTGCCCGGTCCTGGCGGTGAAGGTCGACCAGCGTTCCCCGCTAGACGACTCCGGTCACGACGGTGAGGTCTTCACTCTCTCCATGAGCAGTGTCGACGAGCACCAGGGCATCCGGTGACCCTGCGGATCCGTCTGGCTCAGCAGGAAGCAGCCGACGACCTGCTCGGTCGTGACCCGTTCGCACTGCTCACCGGCATGCTGCTCGACCAGCAGGTGCCGATGGAGAAGGCCTTCGCCGGCCCGCGGTTGATCGCCGACCGCCTCGGCACCGACGGTCTCGACCCGGAGCTCGTGGCCGCGACCGACCCGGAGCGCTTCACCGAGATCATGACCGGGCCGCCCGCGGTGCACCGCTACCCGAAGTCGATGGGCGCCCGGGTGCAGGACCTGGCCCGGGCCGTGGTCGAGGGGTACGGGGGCGACGCCTCGGCCGTCTGGCGCGATGTGACCACCGGCACCGAGCTGTACAAGCGGCTGAACGCCCTGCCGGGTTACGGACCGCAGAAGGCGAAGATCTTCGTCGCGCTGCTGGGCAAGCAGGCGGCGGTACGACCGGAGGGGTGGCGCAAGGCGGCCGGGGACTACGGCCTGGAGGGCTTCCGCTCGGTGGCCGACGTCACCGACGACGACTCTCTGCTGAAGGTCAGGGACCACAAGAAGTCGGTCAAAGCGGCTGCAAAAGCTGCCCAAGGGTGACCGTCCGGTGAACCTGGAGTAGTCACAGAGACTTCATACGGTCGGCACCCTTCACTATTCAGGTGGTCAGACGGCCAGCAGGCCTTACCCTGGATGTTGCGGCGGGTTTAGCCATCCTGCCCGTAGGTATGCAACAATGAACAGTTGACTGGGCTTGACGCACAACATCACCGACGCTAACCGGGCATCATCGGGGCCCTTCCTGCGTTGAGTACTTGGGTCGCCCACTCACTCATCAGACGTATTTTCAAGCCGTAGTTAACAGCGCAGCGTGGCTCAGTCGAGCCCGCATACGCCCACGACGAAAGGTAGTCCGTGTCGTCGGTTCCGTCCCCCCGGCCTCTCCCGCCCGAGTTCGGTCACCCCGCACTCCAAGAGCTGCTCCGCCTCGGCGCCACGCGGGGCTCGGTCGACGCCGCCGCCGTGCGGGTCGCCTGCGAGGAGGCGGCCGTCCCGATGGCGCGTATGCGCCCCGTCCTCCGCGCGCTCGACGACGCGGGGGTCGTGATCGAGGTCCCGCAGGAGGCCAAGAGCTCGCGGCGTGCCGTCGCGGCCACGGCCTCGCGGGTCACCGCGGCCACCGCCAAGACCCCGGCCCGGGTACAGCCCGCCGTGGTCAAGACCACCACCACCACGACCGCCACCGTGGGTGCCGCCGAGGGTGGGGCCGACGCGGCCGCTCCCGCGGTGAAGCCCGCCAAGCCGGCGAAGAAGGCCGCCGCCAAGAAGGCGACGGCCAAGAAGACCGCGGCCAAGCCGAAAGACGGCGCCGACGGCGACGAGGAGATCGAAGACGTCGAGCTCGTCGACGGTGACCTCGAAGAGGTTGAGGTCGAGGTGGAGGTCATCGACGACTCGGACGACGAGACGGACGACTCCGCGAGCCCCGCCGCCGCCAAGGGCAGTGCGGCACCGGCTGCCAAGGAAGCTGCTCCCGCGACGCCGGCGAAGGAGGAGGAGGGCGCGTTCGTCCTCTCCAACAACGACGACGACGACGCGCCCGCGCAGCAGGTCATGACGGCCGGCGCCACCGCCGACCCGATCAAGGACTACCTGAAGCAGATCGGTAAGGTCGCGCTGCTCAACGCCGAGCAGGAGGTCGAGCTCGCCAAGCGCATCGAGGCCGGTCTGTTCGCCGAGGAGCAGCTGAACTCCGGCGAGAAGATGGAGACCAAGGCCCGCCGCGAGATGCAGTGGATCGCGGAGGACGGCCGCCGGGCCAAGAACCACCTCCTCGAGGCCAACCTGCGACTGGTCGTCTCCCTGGCCAAGCGCTACACCGGTCGTGGCATGCAGTTCCTGGACCTGATCCAGGAGGGCAACCTCGGTCTGATCCGCGCGGTCGAGAAGTTCGACTACACCAAGGGCTACAAGTTCTCCACGTACGCCACCTGGTGGATCCGTCAGGCCATCACCCGCGCCATGGCCGACCAGGCCCGCACCATCCGTATCCCGGTGCACATGGTCGAGGTCATCAACAAGCTGGCCCGTGTGCAGCGCCAGATGCTCCAGGACCTGGGCCGCGAGCCCACCCCGGAGGAGCTGGCCAAGGAACTCGACATGACCCCGGAGAAGGTCATCGAGGTCCAGAAGTACGGGCGCGAGCCGATTTCGCTGCACACGCCGCTCGGTGAAGACGGTGACAGCGAGTTCGGTGACCTGATCGAAGACTCCGAGGCGGTCGTCCCGGCCGACGCGGTCTCGTTCACCCTGCTGCAGGAACAGCTGCACTCGGTGCTCGACACCCTGTCCGAGCGTGAGGCCGGCGTGGTCTCCATGCGCTTCGGTCTCACCGACGGTCAGCCGAAGACCCTCGACGAGATCGGCAAGGTCTACGGGGTCACCCGTGAGCGCATCCGGCAGATCGAGAGCAAGACCATGTCGAAGCTGCGTCACCCGAGCCGTTCGCAGGTCCTGCGCGACTACCTCGACTGATCTCAGTCAGCCAAGAAACCCCCGGTCATCACGACCGGGGGTTTCTTGCGTCGTCCCCCCAAAAAAACCTTCCGTGATCATGCAAAACCTCCCCAGCGTTCTAGAACTCTCAGGTCAACAGTTCTAGAACTCCGGGGAGGTTTTGCATGATCACGGAAGAAAAAGGGGGGTCATGTGGGCGTGGGCGCGGGCATGGATGCGGGGTGGGCGTCCTGGGGCATCGGGCGGAGGGCCAGGTCGCTCACGAACAGGCGCCTCGCCACGAACAGCAGCATCGCGCCGACGGACATCCCGACGGCCATCACCCACCACGCCACCGGGTAGCCCCAGGCGCTCGCGACCAGGCCGAAGAAGAGGGGGCCGAAACCTCCACCGGCGAAAGCGCCCGCCTGCACCACCGCCGCGGCGCTGTTCGGGCGGTCCCGGCCCAGGCGCACCACCGCGAAGATCAGCAGGCCGGGCCACGACCAGCCGATCGCGAAGGCCAGCAGCCCACCGACCACCACCGACGGCCCGGTGCCCAGCGCCAGCACGGCGAAACCGATAGCGCCCAGCGCCATCTGCCCGGTCACGACCGGCAGGTTCCGGCCGACCCGGCGATCGGCCCCGAACCCCACGAACAACCTCCCCGCGATCGCCAGCGCACTGCCGGCGGCCACCAGAAAACCCGCCGCCGACGTCCTCAATCCCGATGCGTGGGCCCACTGCGGCAGGAAGGCGACCAGCGACATCGCCGCGCCGTTGGCCGTGCACATCGCCACGGCGGTGAGCAGGAGGGCGAGGCGGGGTGCGGCGTCCGGGTCACCGTGCGCGGCCGTCACCTTCGCGATGGAGGACGCGGACGGGCGCGGGATCCGGGTGGCCACCAGGATCAGGACCAGCGCCAGGACGCCGAGGATCGCGTAGCTCCAGCGCCACCCCAGCCAGAGGCCGACAGCCGGCACGGCCAGGCCGGCGATCAGGGCGGCGGCCGGGGGAGCGGACTGCTTGATCCCGAATCCGAGGCCCTGCCGACCGGGCGGGACGGTCTCCGACAGGCTGAAGTTCGCGGCCGTGGTGAGCCCGGCGTTGCCGATGCCGCCGACACAGATGAACGCGAGCAGCACCCAGTACGAGTCCGCGACCGCACCGGCACCGAGGGCGCAGACCGCAGTTCCGGTCGCGGCCAGCAGGGTGAGGGCCCGCCGGCCCCGGCGCTCGCCGAATCTGGTGATGGCCACGGAGGCGAGGGCGGCGGTGGCGGAGGACGCGGAGATCAGGAGTCCCTGCGCGGCATCACCGAAGTGCAGGTCGGCACGGATCAGCACGGACTGGTTGCTGAGCAGTTGCATCGGCAGGGTGCCGAGCGAGGCGATGCCCGCGGCTGTCAGGGCGGCGCGGGTGAAACTGGGGGCCGGGGACACAACCTCCATGGTCGATTCGCGGCACTCATCTGTGAAATGCATATACCGGAGCGCGGATATGCGTCAGACGTATAGTTCCGCCATGGACGACCGTGACCTGCGCTGGCTGACGGTGCTCGCGGAGACCGAGAACGTCTCGCTGGCCGCCGCCCAGCTGAGGGTGCCGCAGCCCACGGTGTCCCGGGCCCTGGCCCGGCTGGAGGTGGATCTGGGGGCGCCGCTGTTCGACCGGGTCGGTGGGCGGCTACGGCTGAACGCGAGCGGACGGCTGGCCGTCGGCCACGCGCAGCGGGTGGTGCACGAGATCGACACGGCCCGCGAGCGCATCACCGAGCTGAACCATCCCGAGCGGGGCCTGATCCGGATGGGTTTCGTGGCGTCGCTGGGGGAGTCGGTGGTGCCCCTCGTCCTCAATCGTTACCGGGCCCAGGCGCCCCAGGTGAGATTTGTGCTGCAGGAGGGGCATTCGAACGACATCGCCGAGTGGCTGGCGGAGGGCCGGGTCGACCTGGCGCTCACCGGGCGCACCCGTCCGGACACGGTGCCGGACTGGAAGGACGTGACCTGGACGCCGATCGAACGGCAGCGGCTGTGCCTGGTGGTGGCCGACGATCATCCGCTCGCCGGGCTGGGACGCGTCGCCCTGGTCCAGGCCGCCGACGAGCCGTTCATCACCTTCTGGCCCCGGGCGGAGCTCCGGCTGCTGACCGAACATCTCTGTCGTCAGGCCGGTTTCGTGCCGTCCGTGGCGCTCCAGACCGGTGAGGTGGCCACCGCCCGGGCCCTCGTGGCGGCCGGTCTGGGGGTGGCGGTGATCCCGCAGCCGACCACGGGCACCACGCCCGGCACCGAGCATCTGCCACTGACGGATCCGGGGGCGGAGCGGCAGATCGGCATCGCCTGGCCCTCACACGGGCGGCACAGCCCCGCGGTGGCCCGCTTCCTGGGCTTTCTCCGGGAGCCGAGCCAGGGCCAGAACCCGGTCGAATCGGATTGAAAACACCGAACAGGGCCTCACCGGAGCCACTCCGGAGTAATTCTCACCGCATCCCGCGTGCCCGGTGTACGAACAGGTGTCCGGACGGGGGACAATGCGGGCATGGCCAGTCGTTCGCGCAACACCCCGCCGCCTGAGGACTTCACCGAGCGGATCGTCGACATCGACGTCGAGCAGGAGATGCAGGGCGCGTTCCTCGAGTACGCGTACTCCGTCATCTACTCGCGTGCCCTGCCCGACGCGCGTGACGGGCTGAAGCCGGTGCAGCGGCGGATCATCTACACGATGCAGGACATGGGCCTGCGGCCCGAGCGTCCGCACGTGAAGTCGTCGCGCGTGGTCGGCGACGTGATGGGCAAGCTGCACCCGCACGGCGACACGGCCATCTACGACGCGCTGGTGCGGCTGGCCCAGGGCTTCACCATGCGGGCACCCCTGGTCGACGGGCACGGCAACTTCGGCTCCCTGGACGACGGCCCGGCGGCCGCCCGGTACACCGAGGCCCGGCCCGCCCCGCTGACCACCGAGCTGACCAACGGTCTCGACGAAGACACGGTCGACTTCGTCCCGAACTACGACAACAGCCTCAGCCAGCCCGAGGTGCTGCCCGCGTCGTTCCCGAACCTGCTGGTGAACGGTGCGAGCGGGATCGCGGTCGGCATGGCGACGAACATGGCGCCGCACAACCTGATCGAGGTGATCGCGGCGGCGCGGCACCTGCTGATGCACCCGAACGCGACGCTCGACGACCTGATGCGGTTCATCCCCGGTCCTGACCTGCCCACCGGTGGGCGCATCATCGGGCTGGAGGGCATCCGCGACGCCTACAAGGGCGGCCGCGGCAGTTTCAAGACCCGCGCGACCATCGCGATCGAGAACGTCACCGCCCGCAAGCAGGGCGTCGTGGTCACCGAGCTGCCGTACCTGGTCGGCCCGGAGAAGGTGATCGGCAAGATCAAGGAGCTCGTGCAGGCCAAGAAGCTGCAGGGCATCTCCGACGTGGTCGACCTCTCCGACCGCACGCAGGGCCTGCGCCTGGTCATCGAGATCAAGACGGGCTTCAACCCCGAGGCCGTGCTCGAGCACCTCTACCGGCTGACCCCGCTCGAGGAGTCGTTCGGCATCAACAACGTCGCGCTGGTCGACGGTCAGCCGCGCACCCTGGGCCTGGTCGAGCTGCTCTCGGTCTACGTCGAGCACCGCATCACCGTGGTCCGGCGCCGCACCACCCACCGCCGCAAGAAGCGCCAGGACCGGCTGCACCTGGTCGACGGTCTGCTGATCGCCATCGTCGACATCGACGAGGTGATCCGGATCATCCGTTCCAGCGACGACACGGCGATGGCCCGAGAGCGTCTGATCGCGGCGTTCGAGCTGACCCAGACCCAGGCCGACTACATCCTCGAGATGCCGCTGCGCCGCCTGACCAAGTACTCCAAGCTCGAGCTCGACAAGGAGAAGGCCGAGCTGCAGGGCGAGATCGACGAGCTCAGCGTGATCCTGGCCGACGACAAGGTGCTGCGGAAGCTGATCTCCGGCGAGCTCGCCCAGGTCGCCAAGACCTACGGCACACCCCGTCGCACGGTGCTGCTGGAGGGTTCGGGCACCGCGGTCACCACCTCGGCCACGCCGCTCGAGGTCGCCGACGCGCCGTGCTGGGTGCTGCTCTCCTCCACCGGCCTGCTCGCCCGCACCACCAACACCGAGCCGTTGATCCCGTCCGACCCGTCACAGCGTCAGGCCCACGACGTGCTCGTGTCGGCCGTGCGGACCAGCGTGCGCGGTGAGGTCGCAGCGATCACCAGCCAGGGCCGGATGATCCGCGTGCCCGTGGTCGACATGCCCGCGCTGCCGCCCACGTCGTCCGCGCCCACTCTGTCGGGCGGGGCCCCGGCCACCGAGTTCGTGACCCTGGCCAAGGGGGAGCGGCTGCTGGCCCTGACCTCGCTGGCCACCGAGACCGCCGGCCTGGCGCTCGGTACGGCGAAGGGTGTGGTCAAGCGCGTCGTCACCGACTACCCCGGCAACAAGGACGAGTGGGAGGTCATCGGCCTGCGTGACGGCGACGAGGTCGTCGGCGTGGTCGAGCTGCCCACCGACGAGGTCGACCTGGTGTTCATCAGCTCCGAGGCGCAGCTGCTGCGGTTCGGCGCCAAGCTGGTGCGCCCGCAGGGCCGCGCGGCCGGCGGTATGGCCGGCATCAACCTGCCCGCCGGGGCGAAGGTGATCTGGTTCGGCGCCATCGATCTCACCGTCAAGGACGGCGAGTGGGGCAACGTCGTGGTGACGGTCTCCGGTGCCAGTTCGGCGCTGCCCGGCACCCAGACCGGGGCGGCCAAGCTGACCCCGTTCGCCGAGTACCCGGCCAAGGGCCGGGCCACCGCGGGCGTCCGCTGCCACCGCTTCGTGCGGGGTGAAGACACCCTGCTGCTTGCCTGGGCCGGTCCGTCGCCCGCCCTGGCCGCGGGTTCCACCGGTGCGGCGGTCGAGCTGCCCGCCCCCGACTCCCGCCGCGACGGTTCGGGTCTGCCGCTCAAGGCCGCCGTGGCCGCGATCAGCGGTCCCCGGCCGTTGTTCGGTGCGGACGTCGAGGCCGCGGCAACGGGTGAGACCAGCAGCGAGGCAACACCCTCCGAGGACTGACTCCTCCTTCGTGATCATGCGAACCTTCCCCCGGGAAGGTTCGCATGATCACGAACCGGGGCTGAGAGAGCTCAGGACGCGTTGCGGCCCGTGACCGCTGCGTCCAGCAAACCCCGCCACACCAGCCCGGTCTCGGGATAGCCGGCCGTGCGCAGCGCCTCCAGGTGCCACGCCGACGGCCTGAGCGACTCGGTGTGGTTGTCGCCGCGGCGCTCGGCGTAGAAGGCATCGCGCTGGGCGGTCGGCCCGGCCAGGTCCGGGTCGGCGCGCATCAGCTCCCACCACTTCTCCCAGCTCGGCACCCCACCCTCCCAGCGGGCGGTGCGCTCGCGCCGTTCCACCCGGGCCAGGCCGTCGGTCAGGGAGGCCAGGCCCTCGTCGGGCATGTAGTCCGCGTTGACGAAGAGCCCGCCGGGCCGCAGCAGGTCCCGGGCCTCGGCGTAGACGCCGGTCACCCGTTCCGGCGTCAGCCAGTGCAGTGCGGTTGCGGTCAGAACGGCGTCGAAAGACCCCGTGACCTCTTCGCCGAGCTCGGAGGCCAGTGCCGCGGGCCAGTTCCGGTAGCCCAGATCGACGGACGCGATCCGCACCCGCGGGTCGTCGGCGAAGGTTCCGCGGGCGATGGCCAGCAGGGCCGCGTCCACGTCGAGCACCACGGTGGACGCCTTCGGGAACCGCCACAGCACCCGCCGGCTGATCGAGCCGGTGCCGCCGGCCAGATCGAGGATGCGCGGGGCGATCTGGTCCCGGGGCACCTCGATGCTCTCGTCATGACGGTCGGCCGACCGGGTCGGGGCGATCGGCAGCAGGGTTGCCTCGACCGCGTCGAGCATCGCGGCGAACCGCTGCTCCCGGTCGGGCAGGTACGCCTCCTGCTGCGCGTCCCACTGGTCCTGCCACTCCTGCCAGTCCGGCTGCGTCGAGGTGCTGGTCATGGGCGTCCCCTGTTCTTGTAATGGGCTGATTGGCGATCTGCTCATTACGCTAACCCGGCGGCTGTAAGCTGCACAAGTGGACTTTGCCGCTTACGCACAACGGGCCGTGGATCTGGTGAACACCCCGATCGACACGGAGGACGACGTGCGCACCTATGTGGGGGACCGCCCGTGGGTGGCCGACCGGCTGACGGCGGACGATGTCGGCGTGCTCGCCGGTCTGCGGACGGGCCTGACCGGGATGGTCAATGCGTCGGCGGCGGGCGACGGCCCGGCAGCGGTGGCCGCGCTGAACGATCTTCTCGCGAAACACCCGATCCGGCCGATGATCTCGGGGCACGACGAGAGCAGCTGGCATCTGCACGTCTACGACGAGTCCGGTTCCGCCAGCGAGACCGTCTGTGCCGAGGCACTGTTCGGTCTGGCCATGCTGGTCTCCGAGCACGGTGCCACCCGGATCGGCCGCTGTGCGGCCACCGACTGCGACAACGCCTTCATCGACACGTCGGCGAACCGGTCCCGGCGGTTCTGCTCGACGCGATGCAGTACCCGGATGAATGTCGCGGCACTGCGCCGGCGTCAGCAGGCCGCGAAAGACGTTTAGGAAAGCTACAAACCACGACAGTGGACGTTCACGGCCCGAGCGCGTGAACGTCCACCACCGTGCTTCGTCAGAACTGAACCACGTTGCGGTTGGAGGCCTTCGCCTGCACCAGCGCCCGATCGGCGCGGTCCAGCAGCAGATCCGGCGTCTTGTCCTTGTCCTGTGAGATGGCGAACCCGATGCTGGCCGAGATGGTGATCGGTTCGCCGTGGAAGCTGACCGTCTCGCTGACCGCGTTCACGACGCGCTCACCGATACGGGTGATCAGGTGGTCGGGACCGATCGCGTCCATGATCACCATGAAGGTGTCGTTCGCGACGCGGCAGACCATGTCGCCGGTGCGCAGCTGCGACTGCATGCGGGCCGCGGTCACCTGCAGCACGTGGTCGCCGACCTCACGGCCGTGGATCTCGTTGAGTTCAGCGAAACCGTTGATGTCGAGGATCATCACGGCCAGCCGGTGGTTCCGGTTCCGGGCCCGGGCCAGCCGGGTGTTCAGCCACCACTGGGCCTCGGCCCGGTTGGGCAGACCGGTCAGCGTGTCCAGGCCGCGTTCGGAGTTCTCGGCCGGCGGCTTGCCCAGCAGCTGACGCAGGCGGCTGCGCGCGGCGTAGGCAGCACCGGCCGCGGCGATCAGGGCGAGCGCCACACCGGAACCGACCAGGATCCGGCGGTGGCGACGCCGCGACGCGTTGCGACTGCCGGTCAGGCCGGGCAGGTGATGCAATGAGCTCGGCACCTGCAGGTTCGGCAGGTGGGAGGTGAATTGCGTACTGATGGACTTCCCCCGTGGGCTGAGGCTGGAGGGAGTGGCTGGTGACAACCTCGGGCGCTTCATGGCCAGATCTTCGGGCCGTTTCCGCTCCGCCTTGAGCCCACAGGGTGAAGTTTCAGATGTCGATGCGCTCCCGGTCGAGCTGGGCGGCGCCCTCGACGATGAAGTCCTTACGCGGCGCGACGTCGTTACCCATGAGCAGGTTGAACACCTTCTCGGCGACGGCGAGGTCGGCCATCCGGACCCGGCGCAGCGTGCGCCGCCGCGGGTCCATCGTGGTCTCGGCCAGCTGGTCGGCGTCCATCTCGCCCAGACCCTTGTACCGCTGGATGTTCTCCTTCCAGCTGCGACCACGCTTCTTCAGGTCGGCCAGCAGGGTGTGGAGCTCCTGCTCGGAGTAGGTGTAGACCATCTCGTTCTTCTGCCGGCCGGAGCCGATGACCTCGACCCGGTGCAGCGGCGGCACCGCGGCGTAGACCCGGCCGGCCTCGACCAGCGGGCGCATGTAGCGGAAGAACAGCGTCAGCAGCAGCGTGCGGATGTGCGCGCCGTCGACGTCGGCGTCGGTCATCAGGATGATCTTGCCGTAGCGCGCGGCCGGCAGCTCGAACGTGCGGCCCGAGCCGGCCCCGATCACCTGGATGATCGCCCCGCACTCGGCATTCTTCAGCATGTCGGCGATGGATGCCTTCTGAACGTTCAGGATCTTGCCGCGGATCGGCAGTAGCGCCTGGAACTCGCTGTTGCGGGCGAAGTTCGCGGTACCGAGCGCCGAGTCACCCTCCACGATGAAGAGTTCGGAGCGGTCGACGTCTTCGCTGCGGCAGTCTTTCAGCTTCGTCGGCAGCGACGAGGTCTCCAGCGCGTTCTTGCGGCGCTGCGTCTCGCGGTGCTGGCGGGCCGTGACCCGGGTGCGCATGGCACCCACGACCTTCTCCAGAACCAGGGCCGACTGCGCCTTCTCGGCCCGGCCGGCGGAGTTGAGCTGCGCCGTGAGCTCGCGCTCGACGACCCGGGCGACGATGGCGCGGACCGCGTTGGTGCCCAGGACCTCCTTGGTCTGGCCCTCGAACTGCGGCTCGGCGAGGCGGACGGTGACGACGGCGGTGAGGCCCTCGAGCACGTCGTCCTTCTCGATCTTGTCGTTCTTCTCGTTGAACTTGAGCTTGCGGGCGTTCTCGGAGATCACACCGCGGAAGGTCTTGAGCATCGCCTGCTCGAACCCGGTGATGTGGGTGCCGCCCTTGGGCGTGGCGATGATGTTGACGAACGACCGCAGCTCGGTGTCGTACCCCGTACCCCAGCGCATCGCCACGTCGACCGCGCACTCCCGCTCGACCTCGGTCGGCGCCATGTGGCCCTGGGCGTCGAGAACCGGCACGGTCTCCTTGAAGTGGCCGGTGCCCTCAAGTCGCCAGACGTCGGTGACCTGGGGGTCGGTGGCGAGGAAGTCGACGAACTCGCCGATGCCGCCCTCGTGCAGGAAGCGTTCCTCGACCGGGCTCTCCTCGCCCGGCGTACCGGGCAGGCCGCGCTCGTCGCGCAGCACGATCTCCAGGCCCGGCACCAGGTAGGTGGTCTGGCGGGCCCGGGTGACCAGCTCGTCGTAGGAGAACGCGGCGTCTTTCAGGAAGATCTGCCGGTCGGCCCAGTAGCGCACCCGGGAACCGGTGACGCCGCGCTTCACCTTGCCCACCACCTGGAGCCCGGAACTGTCCAGGTGAGGCGTGAACTCGGAGTCGGGGTCGATGCCCTCGGGGTCGGCGAAGACACCGGGCTCGCCGCGACGGAAGCTCATCGCGTGGATCGAGCCACCGCGGTCGACCTGGACGTCGAGACGGGCGGACAGGGCGTTGACCACGCTCGCGCCGACACCGTGCAGACCACCGGAGGCGGTGTAGGAGCCGCCGCCGAACTTGCCGCCCGCGTGCAGCTTGGTGAAGACCACCTCGACACCGGTCAGCCCGGTCTTCGGCTCGACGTCGACCGGGATGCCCCGGCCGTCGTCGCGGACCTCGACCGAGCCGTCGGAGTGCAGGATCACCAGGATGTGGTGGCAGTGACCACCCAGGGCCTCATCCACCGAGTTGTCGATGATCTCCCACAGGCAGTGCATGAGACCGCGGGAATCGGTCGAGCCGATGTACATGCCGGGGCGCTTGCGGACGGCTTCCAGGCCCTCCAGCACCGACAGGTGGCGCGCGGTGTACTCGGAACCCCCGGAAGAGCGTGAGCCCGCGGTGGACGGCCGCTTGCCGTTGCTGCCGGCGCGGGAACGGGCCGTCTCGCTGGGTTGCACGGCCACGGGCGGCTCCTTGCTGTCGGTGGTGCGTGTGGGGGTGGGTCGGGCATGAGTCTGGGTCGTCGGTCGAACGTCCGTTCGAATATACCCGGGGCACGACAGGTCCCCGGACCGCACCGGACAGCGTGGTTTCGGCCCGCTTCCGGGCAGATTACCCGGATGCCCGCAAGCCGCGGTGACCAACGCGCCGGACCCAGGGTCTCTCACGTCACTCCGGACCCGTCGCTCTCGGTAGCACTGGGTGACCGCTGTGATGCGTCCAGTGGTCCCGCTGTGACTACGCGGACAGCGAACGGACCGATCTGACCGTGCCAGGGAAGGGTAAAGCCTGCTTGACTGTTCTCTCAGTGTCACCGATGTCCATTCCCGTCAGGGTCCCGGACGGGATGTTCAAGGAGGTCACCTGTGGGTGCTGCCATTGCTCAAGAAACTCTGACCGCGGCCGACCGCTGTGACCGCTGCGGAGCCCGGGCCTACATGCGGGTCACGCTGCCCGCCGGGGGCGAGCTCCTCTTCTGTGCTCACCACGGTCACGCGCACAAGGATGCGCTGGCGGCCGCTGAGGCCCTGATTCAGGACGAGACGAAGAATCTCTCGCCCACCCCTGCCATCGCTCCCGAGGGCGAGCGCTGAGGCAGGGGCCACCCCGAGTCCCTCATCACCCCTTCTAGACCTGTCTGATGGGCTACCGATTCTGATGGGCCACCGATGAACACCGCGACCGTCCTGGCCGCGGTGTTCGTCGTGTGCGGGCTCGCCGGCGTGATCGTGCCGGTGCTGCCCGGGCTGCTCCTCGTGGCCGTCGGCGTGCTGCTCTGGGCCTACGCCGAGAGCTCCGCCGGCGGCTGGACCGTGTTCGGTCTCGCCGTCGCCGTGCTGGTGCTGGGCACGGTGGTGAAGTACATCCTGCCCGGCCGGCGTCTGCGGGAAGGCGGTGTGCCATGGATCACCATGGCGGCCGGAGCGTTACTCGGTGTGTTCGGATTCTTCCTCATCCCGGTGATCGGCCTGCCCATCGGTTTCGTCCTGGGCATCTATCTGGCCGAGTTCCTGCGGTTGGGAAACCACGCGTCCGCGTGGCCCTCCACCGTGCAGGCGGTGAAGGCCGTAGGCCTGTCCATGCTCATCGAACTGGCCGCCGGCCTTCTCGCCACCGCGGTCTGGATCGCCGGGATCATTTTTCTCTGAGCCTTTTCCGGGCCGGCCCGGCGTCAGCTGTGCTCCGCCCTGATCGTCTCGGCCCTGATCGTCTCGGCCCGATGCGATCGGGCGCGTTCGGAACGGATGCGCTCGGCCCGGCTCCGGTGCGGTCCCGACCGTCCCTGGTCGATCGGCCGGGTGGCGGCCTCCGGCGCCACGACCGTGCGGTGCACCTGACCGGCCCTCAGCTCGATCACCTGATCGGCGTAACGGGTCAGTTCCAGGTCGTGCGTGACGAGCAGCACGGTGCGACCCCGGGCCGTCAGCAGCCGCAGGGTGCCGATCAGGTGACCGGCGGCCTCCGGGTCCAGGCCGGTGGTCGGCTCGTCGAGCACCAGGACCGGTCCTTCCCGCAGCAGTGCCCGGGCCAGCGCGATCCGTTGCCGCTGCCCACCGGACAGGGCCCGGCCGCGCTGGCCGACCTGGGTGGCCAGGCCGTCGGGCAGACGATCGAGGAACTCGGCCGCGCCGCTGTCCCGCGCCGCCAGGGTGATAGCCCCGGTGCCGGGGTCGTCGGGAACGCCGTAGGTGATGTTCTCGCGCACGCTCTCGTCGAACATGAAGGGTTCCTGGGGCAGCAGGGTCACCTGGTTGCGTAGTTCGCTGAGCGGATAGTCCCGCAGATCGCGCCCGTCCAGCAGTACTCTCCCGCGGTCCGGGTCGCGGAAGCGCACGAGCAGCTCGACCAGCGTCGACTTCCCCGCGCCGCTCGGCCCGGTGACCATCACCAGGGCGCCCGGCGGGATCCACAGGCGAACGTCGTGCAGCCGGTCGGCCCGGCCGGGGGAGTGCACGGTGACGTCCTCGATCAGCAGACCCGACTGCAGCGGCCCGGTCGAGGCCGGCAGACAGGCCTGGGCGGGCAGCAGCAGGGCGCCGTCGGCCCGGGCCTGGGTCACGGCGGGCCGCAGGTCGAGTAGTTCTGTCAGCCGGGCCGCGCTGGTACCGGACGAGGCGGCGGTGAGGCCGAGCCGCCCGACCGCGGTGATCGGCGGGTACAGGTAGGTCAGGTACGCGGTGAAGGCCAGCAACCCGCCGGTGGTCAGCCCGCCCCGTGAGATGTCGTAGACACCGATCCCGATGACGGCGAGAAGCCCTCCCATCTCGACGAGTTCGGTGAGCGGGCCCTGCACCGCGGCCAGCCGGGTCTGGCGTAGCCGGGCGCGCATCAGCCGGCCCGAGACGGTGGCCAGCCGGCTGTGCTCGTTGCGCTGCCCGTTGTAGGCCTGCACCAGGGCCGAGTTCGTCAGGCTCTGCTCCAGGGCGGAGGTGAGCTCGCCGTGGGCGATCCGGGTGCGCATCGACACCTGGTGGGTACGCCCGGTCAGCCAGCGGTTGAGCAGCCAGAGCACGGGGGCCGCGGCGACGACCACCAGTGCCAGCAGCCAGCTCTGGCGGAACGCGGCCACCCCGAACACGATCACCGCCAGGATCGAGCAGGCGGCGTCGAGCAGGCCGGTGACCACCAGGTGCTCCACCTCCTCGGTGTCGTCGACCACCCGGGAGAGCACGTCGCCGAGGCGGCGGCGGTCGAGTTCCTCGGGGGCCACGGTGAGCAGGTGGTCGTGGGTGCGGGCGCGCAGGCGCCGGCTGAACTGCTCGGCGGCGGACGCGGTGAGCACCGAACCGAGGTAGGTGAGCAGGGCGGCGCCCAGGGTGATGGCGGCCCAGAGTCCGGCCGGGTGCCAGAACTCTTTCAGACTGCCGTTCTCGACCGCGCCGTCGATCAGGGTGGCCAGCAGCTCGACGCCGACCGCGTCGCCGATCACCGCCGCGGTGTAGAAGATCAGCGCGCCCCCGACGGCCAGGCGCCGCCCACGGGTCAGGGGCCAGAACCGGCGCAGCACCGCGGGCCAGCTCAGCCGGGCCGAGTCGTCCCCGGCCTCGGAATCGTCGAAATCTGTTGTGGTCATGGGCGGATCAGGTCACTGCACGCCGGTGACGTGCGGGACGGGCCTTGACCATGACGAGCTCCTTCGGTTTTCGGGACAGCAACTTTTGCTGGTCATCCTCCCGGTCCGGCCTGACCGGTGGCCGATCGCTTGCTGGGAGCGGCCTTTGACCGGTCCGCCCGACCGGGAGACAAAATCCGGCGGGGCCGGTGGACACCTGAGGTGTCCACCGGCCCCGGCCTGCCGAGGGCGAGATCGGCGCCGGCGACCGGATCAGTCCCGCGGTTCGGGGCCCTGCTCCGGCTGCGGCTGCAGCTCCTTCTTGTGCTTCTTCGGCAGCGGCTTCTCGACGGGACGACGCTTGCGGGCCTTCAGGATCTTCGCCATGTCTGGCTCCTTCGTGGTTGTGGCAGCGAATGTTTCGCCGCCGTGAGAAGAACTCTGCTGATCTTTCCTGGCAATAGACACCAGTGATCACTGTGGAAAACCTACGAGCGCAACCACATTCACGCGGATAACGAGGATGGGCCGGTCAAGTGGAGGGGCGCAGGGGTCAGGGGTGTACGGGCCGGGTGGTCACGTTGCGTGTCGGTGAGCCGCCCCGGCGGGGCCGGCGGGTACACGTGGTGCCCGCCGGCCCCGCACGACGCGTGTGACTCGCGCCGCGGGTGCCTCAGCGCTGCTCGCCCCGGGCGGGGTCCTGCGGGGTGGTGTTCTCCTGCTCGCGACGCTGGGCCGGCGCCTGCGGCCTGGCGACCGGACGACGCTTGCGGGCCTTCAGGATCTTCGCCATGTCTGACTCCTCAGTTGTTGTGCCAGCGACTGTTTCGCTGTCGTGAGAAGAACTCTGCCGGTGCTTCCTGGCAGGACCGGGCGGGAATCCTGGTAGTCGCCTCTGACAGGATTGACAGAAAACTGGTCAGGGGCGGAACGGATTACCGAAAGTTCCTTCGTGCGAGACCTCTTCGACTCCACGGCGACCCCGGCGCAGCGACGGGGACCGGCGGTCGGTGCCCGGCGCCGGTGGATGTCCCAGGCTGATCACCCCCACGATGCGCCGGTCGGCAGGGATCGCGAAGGTCGTCAGCACCGCCTCGCGACGCTCCGGCGGAACCCCGAAGAAGCAGCCCGCCAGCCCGGCGTCCACCGCGGCCAGCAGGATGATCATCGAGGCCATGCCGGTGTCCACATCCCAGTACGGCACCGGCCAGCGCGCCTCGTCGCGGTCGGTCCAGCCCTTGTCCGGCTCGGCGTAGCGGTCCAGGTAGGCGTTGCGGTCGGACAGGCACAGGATCAGCGCCGGGGCCGTGCGCATGCCACGCAGCCAGCGGTCCGCCTCCCCCTCCCCGGGCGCGGTGGCCCCCCAGAAGCGCTCCACCTGCTCCGGCGTGCTCAGCACCACGAAGTCCCACCCCTGGCTGAACCCGGCGCTGGGGGCCCGGACCGCGAGGTCCAGGATCTGGCCCAGCACCTCCCGGCCCACGGGTCGATCGGGGTCGTAGGTACGCACCATCCGTCGTCCACGGACGACGTCCTCAAATTCCATGCCCCCGATCCTGCCGTGCGGGCGGGCCCCGATCACGAACAGAGGAGGTTGGGGGAACCAGGGCCCTGCCCGTCCCGGCCCTTCCTGCGTAGCCTGGGGCAATGGCCCGGGACTACCCCCTGCACTGGGAAGCGGACGTCGTACTGCGGGACGGTGCGACGGCCCATCTGCGCCCGATCACGGCCGACGACGCCGACGCGTTACAGCGATTCCACGTGCACCAGTCGCCGGAATCGATCTATCTGCGGTTCTTCGCGCCGATGCCCCGGCTGTCCCCGCGCGACCTGCATCACTTCACCAATGTCGACCACGCCGACCGGGTGGCCCTGATCGCGGTACTCGGCGACGACATCGTGGGCGTGGGCCGCTACGACCGGCTCGACGCCGGCTCCGACGCCGCCGAGGTCGCGTTCAACATCAGCGACGCGCATCAGGGCCGGGGCATCAGCTCGGTGCTGCTGGAGCATCTGGCCGCGGCCGCCCGGGAGAACGGCATCCGCCGGTTCGTGGCCGACGTGCTGCCGCGCAACCGCAAGATGATCACCGTGTTCCAGGACGCCGGGTACGAGCTGACCTCGCGGTTCGACGACGGGGTGATCGAGGTGCGGTTCACCATCGACCCGACCGAGAGGTCGCGGGCGGTGATGGAGGCCCGGGAGCACCGCGCCGAGTCGCGCAGCATGGAGCGGCTGCTCAACCCCTCCTCGGTGGTGCTGATCGGCGCGAGCCGCCGCGTGGCGACCGTCGGGCACCGGCTGCTGGAAGACATCATCGCGGGCGGCTTCACCGGCACCCTGCACGTGGTGCACCAGGAGGCGGACCAGTTGCTCGGGCTGGCCACCGTGAAGAGCCTGCGCGACATCGAGGGTCCGGTCGACCTGGCTCTGGTCGCCATCCCGGCCGAGGGTGTGCTCGACGTGGTGCGAGAGTGCGCCGAGCACGGCGTGCGCGGAATAGTGGTTTTATCCAGCGGTTTCGCCGAGACCGGCGACGAGGGCCTGACCCGCCAGCGGGAACTGGTGCGGCTGGCGCGTTCTCACGGCATGCGCGTGGTCGGGCCGAACTCGTGGGGCCTGATCAATGCCGGCAAGGCCGTGCGCCTGAACGTCTCGCTCATTCCCGCCCTGCCGGAAGAGGGCCGTCTGGGCCTGTTCTCGCAGTCCGGTGGGCTGGCCGTGGCGGTGCTCGACGCGGTCGAGCGGCGAGGTCTGGGCGTGTCCACGTTCCTGTCCGCCGGTAACCGCGCCGACGTCTCCGGCAACGACTGCATGCAGTACTGGGAGGAGGACGCGGGCACCGACGCCGTGGGCCTGTACCTGGAGAGTTTCGGCAACCCGCGCAAGTTCTCCCGCATCGCCCGGCGCCTGGCCCGGTCCAAGCCGGTCATCGTGCTGAAGTCCGGCCTGTCGAGTTTCGGCGTGCCGCCCGGGCATTCGGTGCGTGCGAGTACGGCGCCGCGGGAGGCGTTCGATGCCATGTTGCGGCAGTCGGGCTGTATCCGGGTGCAGACCGTGGCCGAGATGCTCGACGTGGCCCAGCTGGTGATGAACCAGCCGCTGCCCGCCGGGCCCAACGTGGCCATCGTCGGCAACAGTGACGCCCTCAGCACCCTGATCGCGGACGGGTGCGTAGCGGCCGGGCTGGTCGTCGTCCACAAGCCCGTCGCCCTGCACCCCCAGGCCGACCCGGCCCAGTTCCGGGCCGCCCTCACCGAGGCGTTCGCCGCCGAGGGCGTGCAGTCGGTGGTGGCCGCGTTCATCCCGCCCATCGCCACCGAGGCCGGGGAGGTGGCCCGGGCCCTGTCCGAGGTGTCCGCCCAGGCGCCCGACATCACGGTGGCCGCGTGTTTCCTCGGCGTGCACGGGGTGAACCGGGCCCTGTCCAACCCACGTCTGATCCCGTCGTACCCGACGCCCGAGGAGGCGGTGAGGGCCCTGGCGAAGGCCGAGTGGTACGCCCGCTGGCGCCGTCGTGACCCGGGGGAGCGGTTCGACCCGGACGACCTCGACCTGGCCGGCGCGCGGGCCGTGGTGGCGCAGGCGCTGGCCGCGTCCCCCGGCCAGGACAGCACCACCCTCGACCCCGGGGCCTCGGCGAAACTCCTGAAGGCCTTCGGCATCGATCTCTGGCCGCGGACCCCGGTGACCACAGCGGCGGAGGCCGCCGCGGCCGCGCGTCAGAGCGGGTACCCGGTGGTGCTCAAGACCACCGCGCCCCATCTGCGTCACCGCGTCGACCTCGGGGGAGTACGGCTCAACATCGAGGACGAGGCCGAGCTGATGGCTGACTTCGCCCAGATGCAGGCGACGCTCGGCAGTGGTGACCTGGTGGTGCAGAGCATGTCCGAGCCGGGGGTGGCCTGCGTGCTGCGCACGGTGGAGGACCCGCTGTTCGGCCCGGTGGTCTCGTTCGGGCTGGGGGGCGACGCGAGCGGCCTGCTCGGCGACATCGCCCACCGCATCCCGCCGCTGACCACCGTGGACGTCTCCGACCTGGTGCGCTCGGTACGGGCCGCACCGAAGCTCTTCGGCCACCAGGGAGCCGAGCCGGTCGACGTGCCCGCCCTGGAGAACGTGCTCGGCCGTCTCGCCTGTCTGGCCGACGAGCTGCCCGAGGTGGCGGAGCTGGAACTCAACCCGGTGGTGGTCGCCGGGAACGGGCTCGCGGTGCTCGACGCCGTGATCCGGGTGTCCCGGCCGGCCGAACGCTCCGACACGATCCGACGCGAACTCTCCTCCTGAGCCTGACCGGCGGCCTGACCGGCGGCCGGAAAAGCCGAATGGTGGACGACGGACGCCTCCGCCGGGCGTGGGCCTGCGCCGACCCCATCCCGGAGTGACAAGATGGGGCAATGCGTGAAGGACCCGGGACGGACGCCACCGTGAGCGAGAAGAGCGGCCTGCCCGACGAACTGGTCGCCGAGGTGGAGCGTGCGGGTTTTTACCCCTCGCTCGTGCTCGACGCGCTGGACGTCGCCATCGCCGGTGAGGAGGTGGTGTCGTACCTGGTGCAGCAGGAGACCACCTTCGACAGGGTGGAGGTGCGCCGGCACGTGACCGTGCTGTCGCTGACCCCGACCCGGCTGGTGGTCGCGCACGCCGACGACCATGATCCGGACGCCCTCAGTCCGGAGCCCTACGCCTCCGCCTCGACCGAGGCAGTGCCGCTCAGCAAGGTCACGTCGGTGGTGCTCTCGCACGCCGTCACGGCCCCTGAGCACCACCGCAAGGGGGTCGTGCCCCGCGAGCTGAGCCTGACCATCGGCTGGGGCTCCCTGACCCGCGTCGACCTGGAGCCCGCCTCCTGTGCCGACCCGGACTGCGAGGCCGACCACGGTTACACCGGCACCCTGGCCGCCGATGACATCACCGTGCGGCTGTCGGCCGAGGCCGAGGGCGAACCCGCGGTGCAGGGGGCCAAGGCCTTCGCCCGGGCCCTGTCCGCGGCGACGGCCAGGGTCTGACCCTTGGCCCTCCCCACCCTCGCGGACGTCCTGCCGTCCGCGGCGCTCTCCCTGTCCGCGAAGAAGGGCGGGAGGCTGCTGCCGAAGGCCCGCACCGTCGTGGTGCTGCTCGTCGACGGCCTGGGCAACCAGCTGCTCGCCGCCAGCTCCGGGCACGCGCCGTTCCTGCGCCGTCTGCGCGAGCACCCGCACTCCACCACGCTCACGTCCGGCTTCCCCAGCACCACGGCCACCAGCCTGGGCATGCTGGGCACCGGGCTGCTGCCCGGTGCCCACGGCCTGGTCGGCCTGGAGGTGCTCGACCCGGACCGCGACCGCGTGTTCAACGAGCTGATGTGGGACCCGGAGGTCGACCCGCGCCGCTGGCAGCCCGCGACCACCGTGTTCGAGCAGGTCGTGGCCGCCGGTCGCGACGTGGTCCGGATCGGCCCGGCCTTCTTCGACGGCTCCGGCCTCACCGAGGCGGTGCAGCGCGGGGGCCGGTTCATCGCCGCCCAGTCGCTCGAGGAACGGGTCGACGTCGCGATCGCCGCCGCCCGCAAGTCCAAGGGCGCGCTGATCTACGTCTACTGGGGCGACCTCGACAAGATCGGCCACGAGCAGGGCTGCCGCTCCTGGAACTGGACCGGTGAGCTGGAGCGCATCGACGCCTGCGCCCAGCAGCTCGCCGCCGGCCTGCCGGGCAACAGCCTGATGGTGGTCACCGCCGACCACGGCATGGTCGACGTTCCCTTCGAGAACCGTCTCGACCTCGCGAGCGAGCCCGAGATGCTCACCGGGGTGCGGCACCTGGGTGGGGAGCCGCGCTCGCTGCAGCTCTACTGCGAGAACGGCGCGGCCGACGACGTGGCCGCGGCCTGGCACGCCCGGGTCGGCGGCGACATGGTCGTGGTCACGAAGGAGCAGGCCGTGGCCGAGAACTGGTTCGGGCCGGTCTCACCGCACGTGCTGCCGCGCATCGGTGACGTGGTGACGGCCGCGACCGGGCCGGTCGCGGTGGTGGACTCCCGCACGGCCCGGCCCCAGGTGCTGCGGTTGCTCGGGCTGCACGGCTCCCGCACCAGCGTCGAGACCGAGATCCCGATGCTGGTGCACCAGAGCTAGACCTTCAAGAGCCGACCACCCAGATGCAGGACGCCCACTACGACACTCGTGGTGGGCGTCCTGCATCAGTGGTTGCCAGAACTCAGTCGCGCCGTTGCCCGAAGACGATGTCGTCCCAGGACGGCACGCTGGCCCGGCGCTGCTTACGGTTGCCACCCGGGCGGCGACCGGCCGGGACCGGGACCTCTTCCGGCGCCACCGCGTCCACGTCGATCTCGGCCTTCTCCGGCCTGTCGGCGCCGGCGGCCTCGCGCTCGATGCGTTCCTGTTCGGCCCGCTCGAGTTCGGCGCGTTCCCGGCGCTCGCGCTCGGCCCGCTCGCGCTCCCGTTCCGACCGTTCGCGCTCGCTGCGGTCGCGGTCGAGACGGTCGCGGTCGCTGCGGTCGGTGCGCTGCTGGGCCGTCCGGGTCACCGTGGGATCGGTGTCGTCATCATCGTCGTCGTCCGGGTCGCTCAGATCGTCGAGGTCGTACAACGACTCGGCGTCGGGCAGCACCAGGACCTCGCCGTCGCGGGCGTCCTGCGGCCGCGAGCGGGCGGGGTGGGCGGCCGGCGGCTCACCCATCGTGTCGGAGCGGCTGAGCAGGGAGTCGATCGCCTCGCGGACCGGGTCGGCGTGACCCGCGCGGTCGTCGTCATCGTTGATCACGCGGCTGCGGCGGCCGCGACGCTCGCGCAGGGTGTCGAGCAGATTGACGGCGGCGGGCTCCTCGTACGGGGCCCGGGCCACCGGGGAGTCGGCCCGTTCCTGGTCGTAGGGGTCGAAGCCACGCACCGGGCTGAGGCGGCGCATGCCGTTGGGGGAGGTGGCGGTGGGTGCCGCCCCGGTGCCCCGGTCGGGCTGCGGCTCGTCTTCCGTCAGCCAGCGGGCCTCGTCGTTGTGCGCCGTGACGTTGCGCAGCCCGGCGTTGTACAGCCAGCGGGCCTGGCGGAGCGTGGAGCCGGCGATGAACTCGAGCACGAGCACCCAGAGCCCGTCGTCACCGCGCCAGGCGTCCCAGGTGACCGAGTCGGAGTCCACCTCGCGGGCGGAGAGCCGCTCGGCGACGGTGTCGTCCAGCGACAGTGATTCGGAGCCGCCACCGCGGCGCACCCGCACCCGCCGGGCCTGCTCGGCCACGTAACCGCGCTCGGCGAGCACCGGGCCCTCGTACTTACGCACATGGTCGATGGACAGGCCGGCGGTCTCCGCGACCTCCTCGGCCGTTTCTCCCGCCCGGATCCGCGCCTGGATCTCGCGGGGGCGCAACCGGCCCTCCGACTCGATCTGAATCTGGCTCAGGCGGGCGCGGTCGCGACGGATCGCTGCCCTCAGCGCATCATCCACCCGCAACCGGAATCGCTGGCCGTTGGGCCCCGCGACCAGCAGGTGTTCACCGTCATCATGGACGCCGACGAGCGAAAGATCTTCCATGTCCACTCCCTCCGGCTACCGCGGCCTGCGTGAAGACTGTGCCACTTCGTACCTCGTCGGCGAAGCACGTGCATGGGCGAGTCGGCGCCGAGTTCGCTGATCGGCCGATTCCACAGCTGAGCACCCAGTGTCCATCGTGACCTGGGTGTCGATGAAATCACGTTGCGCGGTTGATGGGGAGACGAACCCGATTATGGATGCGGGCGGTCGCCGTCGGTGGGTGCGGCACGCCGGGACGGGTTCCCGACCCGCCCAGATGCGCCCCGACACGACCGACACGCGACCGACACGCGACCGACACCCCACCCGGGCGCGCGGTCCGGTCCCGGGCTTGGCAGGATCTAGCCCGTGAGCTCCTTGAAGCCGTACGACGCAGTCCTCCTGCTCTCGTTCGGGGGCCCCGAGGCCCCGGACGAGGTCATGCCGTTCCTGGAGAACGTGACCCGGGGCCGGGGCATCCCGCGGGAGCGATTGCTGGAGGTGTCCGAGCACTACCACCACTTCGGCGGCCGCAGCCCGATCAACGACGAGAACCGGCTGCTGCTCGCGAACCTGCGCGAGCAGCTCGCCGCCGCCGGCGTCGATCTCGACGCCACGCCGGTCTACTGGGGCAACCGTAACTGGGCGCCCTTCACGACCGACGTGCTGCGCGATGCGCACGAGGCCGGGGCCCGGCGGGTGCTGGCCGTGGTCACCAGTGCCTACCCCAGCTACTCCGGCTGCCGCCAGTACCGCGAGGACCTGGCCGAGGCCCTGGTGACGCTGGCCCACGAGGGCCGCTCGATGCGGGTGGACAAGATCCGCCACTACTTCGACCAGGACGGGTTCCAGCAGCCGATCACCGACTCGATCCAGGAGGGTCTGGAGTCGCTGCCGGCCGGTTCGCGTATCGCCTTCGTGACGCACTCGATCCCGAATGCCATGGACGACGCCTCCGGTCCCGGCGGCAACGCCTACACGAAGACCCACCGGGAGGCCTGCGAGGCGGTGGTGTCCCGGCTCGGCCTCGACACCGTCCCCGAGTGGGACCTGGTCTACTGCTCGCGCTCCGGCCCGCCGTCCCAGCCCTGGCTGGAGCCGGACATCGGTGACCACCTGACCGCGCTGAAGCAGGCCGGCGTCCCGGGCGTGGTGTGCGTGCCGATCGGGTTCGTGAGCGACCACATGGAGGTCGTCTTCGACCTGGACACCGAGGCGCTCGAGATCGCCCGCGACCTCGACCTGCCGTTCGTGCGGGCCGCCACCTCGGGGCGGGCCGCGGCGTTCGCGCAGACCCTGGCCGCCCTGGTGGTCGAGCGCGCCGCCACCGAGCGCGGAGAGAACCCCGACCGCCCCTCGAAGGCCGGCTCGGGCCCCTGGCACGACGTCTGCCCGGCCGGCTGCTGCGCCAACCTGCGTCACCCGGACAAGCCCGCGGCCTGTGGGGTGGACTGGGTGCTGCCCGTCGACAAGCCCCTCGCGAGCGGTTCCCCGGCCGAGGTCTCCTGATGAGCAACGGCACGGGCCACGACACGGCCCATGACGCTGCGGCCCTGCGGACCCTGGCCGAGCGGGTCGCCCGGGCCGGTGGCGACCTGATCCGGGCCGGCCTGGCCGACGACCCGGATGCCCGCGCGGTGGAGTCGACGAAGTCCACGGCGACCGACATCGTCACGGCGATGGACCGGGCCGTGGAGAAGCTGCTGCGTGAGCAGCTGGCCGCCCAGCGCCCGGACGACGGCCTGCTCGGCGAGGAGAACGGCTACGCCCCCGGCGACTCCGGCCTGACCTGGGTGCTCGACCCGATCGACGGCACGGTGAACTACCGGTACGGCATCGACGCGTACGCGGTCAGCGTGGCCGTGGTCGAGGGCGACCCGACGGTCGACGGCGCCTGGACGCCGGTCGCGGCCTGCGTGCACAACCCGGCCACCGGTGACACCTGGACGGCCGGCCGGGGCCTGGGGGCCGCGCTGGCTCCCGGTGACGGCTCGCCGGTGCGGGAGCTGAAGCTGGGCATCCCGCCGGAGCTCGACCAGGCCCTGGTGGCCACCGGGTTCGGCTACGCCGCGACCCGGCGGGCGGGCCAGGCCCGGGTGCTGACGGGGGTGCTGCCGCGGATCCGGGACATCCGCCGGATCGGCAGTGCGTCGCTCGACCTGTGCGGCGTCGCGACCGGAACGGTCGACGCCTACTACGAGCGCGGTGTGAACGTCTGGGACATCGCCGCCGCGGTGCTCGTGCTCACCGAGGCCGGTGGGGCGCTGAGCGGACTGCGGGGTGCCCCGGCGGGCGGGGCGATGGTCGTCGGAGCGGCGTCACCCCTCCTGGAGGGGCTCTGCGACGTCCTTGGGCAGCTGGACGCCGACTCCGACCCGGTGTGACCCCCTACGGGCGCCTACGCCACCGGTATCGCTGAACATCGCTGAACGGTGTTTCCGACCAGGTCCCCTCAGGCCGTCGCCTCATTGGGGCGGCCCTGGGGGACCTGCAGGCCGTAGGCGCTGAGCGACTCGGCCAGCCCCTCCAGAGGGATCTGGTGGTCGGCCGCCACGCGGGCGATCGACTCGATCTGGTCGAGCGAGACGTTGACGAGGTACTCGTCCCCGCTGGCCTGCGCCTGCTGCAGCCAGGTCAGCGCCTCTTCCGCACGACCCCTGATCTGCGCGACGAACTCGCTCATGAGCTATCTCCCTCACTCGCCCCCGAACAGTGTCCGGCGAGCCCTTCGGCGACGGGGGCCATCTCCACCCGGCGCTGGTGCATGGTGTTTCCCACGGATGACGACGTTCTGCGAACAGGCCGTGAGTCGTCGGTGAGGCGCACTGCACCGCCTGCCACTCTACGTTCTACCCTCCGTGGTCGTAACAGGTCCCAGGGCCCCGGGAGCCGACCGGTGCGGGAACATTTCGTGACGACCACCCGTTAGGGGCCCTGTCTGGCGACGGACAGTGAGCTCTCATCCGCACAGTGACGGGAATTCGTGGCGATCTCCCGGGGTGGCGGGATGGCCAACGGCGCTGGACTGGTGCACAATCCCTGCCGCGAGAGCGGGCACAAATCAGGCTCCGGACGCGTTGGTCCACAGTCCGGTAGCAACGACCTCGAACGTGCAGGGCGCGAGCACCGTCACCTCGGCGTAAGACAGCAAGACCAGTACCACCAGTAGCGACCAGCAATCTCGTTCCCATGGGGGAAACGCAACCTCGGCCGGCCCTGCACGTGCGGGCGCGGGAGGAGGGCGCGTCCTCATGGGTTCCACACACCGGAGCGTGACTCAACCATGGCAACCGACTACGACGCGCCGCGCAAGACTGACGACGACCTCAACGAGGACTCGCTCGAAGAGCTGAAGGCCCGCCGGGTGGACAAGTCGACCGGCTCGGTCGACGAGGACGAGACCGAGGCGGCGGAGGGCTTTGAGCTCCCCGGCGCCGACCTCTCCAACGAGGAGCTCTCCGTCCGGGTCCTGCCCCGGCAGGCCGACGAGTTCACCTGCATGAGCTGCTTCCTGGTGCACCACCGCAGCCAGCTGGCGGGCGAGAAGAACGGCCAGCTCATCTGCAAGGAGTGCGCGGCCTGAGGTTCAGGCGGCGGACGAACTGAGTGGGGGGCGCGCGGGTTCGGTCACGAGCCCAGCGCCCGCACCCATTCCTGCGGCCTGCGGGTCGAGATCAGCCAGTAGGGCGTGGGGTCCTGCGGGTCGTTCAGGGTGACCCTGATGCCCGTGTGCACCCAGGCCCGGGTGCAGAGGTACGCGCGCGCGTCCAGATCGACGCCGTGCGCGGCCCTCATCTGAGCCGCGTCGAGCGGCTCCACCTTCGCGACCAGCGATGCGGGCACCTTGGCCCGGCCGGCCGAGAAGACGCCCTTCGCCAGCTGCAGGCGCGGGGTGAAGGCGAACACCAGGACCACCGCGAGTACGGCCGTGGCCACCCCGGTGACCACGGCGATCGTGGTGTTGATGGGGCCGGGGATCAGTCCGAACGAGGCACCGAGCACGACGAGGACGAGCCACATCACAGGAGAAGGGCGGAGGGACTCCACGAGATTCGTGACGCCGGTCTTACGCTGCTGATCCGAGCTCATGAAATCAGCTTCCCACGCCCGGATCCGGAGTGTGCGCCAGGTGGTGGCGAGCGCTGGCTAGGCTGTTCCACCGTGAGCACGCCTTCCGCGCCCGCCGGCGCCATCGACGAGGGTCCCGGCCGGCCAGGCTTCGCGCCCGGCCAGGTCGAGGTGCTGATCCAGCGCCTCGACCCCGAGATCCCCGTGCCCGGTTACTCCCACCCCGGTGACGCCGGGGCCGACCTCGTCACGACCGTCGACGTGACCCTGGGGCCCGGTGAGCGCCAGACGGTCCCGACCGGTGTCGCGATCGCGCTGCCCGACGGGTACGCCGCCTTCGTGCACCCGCGGTCGGGCCTGGCCGCACGGTGCGGTCTGACGGTGGTCAACGCCCCCGGCACGGTCGACGCGGGATATCGCGGGGAGATCAGGGTCACGCTGCTGAACACCGACCGCGAGACACCGGTCGAGCTGAAGCGGGGTGACCGGATCGCCCAGCTGGTGGTGCAAGCGGTGAGCCGGGCGTACTTCGTCGAGGCCGGGCGGTTGCCGGGCTCGGCCCGCGGTGAAGGTGGGTTCGGGTCCACGGGCACGGCGACGGTGCCGGCGACGGGGCAGGCAACGCAACGAGGAGAGCACTGATGAGCTGGTTCCGACGCAACAAGGGGGACGACGCCACCGGCGTCGACGAGGTCACGGCGTCCACGGGTTCCACGGACGATGCGGCGGAGGGGACGTCGGGTGAGGCGTCCACGGGACGGACCCTGTCGCCCCTCACCGACGTCTACGACCGGTCGAAGGGCCCCTGGGACGAGTCGGAGGCCGACGCCGAGGAGACCTACATCGATCTCGGCGCGATCCGGCTGCCCGCCAAGGAGGGCACGATCCAGATCCGCCTCGAGATCGAGGAGGAGACCAGCAAGGTGATCGCGGCGACCGTGCAGCTCGAGGACTCGGCGGTGCAGCTGCAGGCGTTCGCGGCCCCGCGGACCTCCGGCATCTGGGACGAGATCCGCAGCGAGATCTCCGCCAGCGTGAGCCGTCAGGGCGGCGAGGTGGACGACGTTCCCGGCGTGTTCGGCCGGGAGCTCCTGGCCAAGGTGCCGGCCCGCACCCCCGACGGCCGCACCGTGCTCCAGCCCGCCCGGTTCTCCGGTGTCGACGGGCCGCGCTGGTTCCTGCGCGCGGTCTTCCACGGTGCCGCGGCGCTGGACGAGGAGAAGGCGCAGGAGCTCGAGCGTCTGGTGCGCGACGTGGTGGTGGTGCGCGGTACCGAGGCGATGGCCCCGCGGGAACTGCTGCCGCTGCGCCTGCCCGAGAACGCCCAGTCGGAGGGGGAGGAGGGCACGGCCGATCAGGCCGGGCGGCCCGATTCCCTGCGCCCGCCGGAGCGGGGCCCGGAGATCACCGAACTGCGCTGAGTCCATTCGGGTCCAGTTGGGTCCAGTTGGGTCCAGTCGGGTCCGTCGAGGGTCCGGACATGCTCGTGAGCCGTCCGTCCGGCATCCGTATCGGGTGCCGGGCGGACGGCTTTCTCATGAGGGTCAAGACTTGATCAAGGTTGTCCCCGAGCGCGGGAATAAAATCTGAATTACCTTGTTGAGCAGGAGTTCGCCAGACAGGGAAAGAGTGCTGTTGGCCACTCTTCCGATAGCCGGGGGACGGTCGGAGAGCGGGTCCGGGATGGGTACGCTGAAAATTGTGGGTAAGCAGATCACCGGTGATCAGGCGACGATCGCGTCGGTAGAAACCAGAGCGGCCGAGAAGGCCGAGCGCTTCGGCCTGCGCCGGGCCCTGGCCAAGTTCACGGCACCCCAGCACGTGGTGCACGCGGACGAGGAGCAGGAGCATGCGGTCCGGCTGGGTGGCACGCCGATCGCGCAGCTGAAGTCGCGGCAGCCCGCGATGGTCTGCGGCACGCTGCGCGCGGTCACGCTGCGGCCCCGGGCCGGTGTCCCGGCGCTGGTGGCCGAGCTGTACGACGGCAGCGGCAGCATCTCCGTCATCTGGCTGGGGCGTCGCCACATCGCCGGGGTCGAGCCCGGCCGGCGCATCCGGGTGCAGGGCGTGGTCTGTGAGGCCAGCGGCACCGCCACCATCTACAACCCGCGGTACGAACTCGTGCCCGGTACGGGAAGCTGATGACCGAGTCGCGGATGTCGGGGGAGCACCACCACGTGACCGAACAGGCGGAGCACGCGGCCGAGGCCGTGGTCCAGGGCAAGTTCGGCGCGGCCGTGGCGGCCGAGTTCGACCTGAAGAAGAGCATCGGCGGCCCGCGGGGTGTGATCGAGTCGGTCCTGCCGTACGCGGTCTTCTCGTTGGTCTTCGCGATCACCCACGAGCTGCGGCCGTCGGTCATCGCCGCCTGTGTGCCCCTGGCCGTGCTGATCGTCTGGCGCCTGATCGCCCGTGAGCCCCTGACCCAGGTCTTCTCGGGCGTCATCGGCATCGCGATCGGTGCCTACGTGGCCAGCAAGACCGGCCGCGCCTCGGACTTCTTCCTGCCCAGCATCCTCAAGAACGCTGCCTCCGCCGCCGGTGCGATCATCTCGGCGCTGGTGCGCTGGCCGATCGTCGGCATCTTCGTGGGGCCGATCACCGGTGAGATGTTCGAGTGGCGCAAGCACCCGGCCCGGACCCGGGTCTACGTGCTGGCCACCTGGATCTTCGCCGCCCTGTTCCTGGTCCGCCTGGCCGTGCAGATCCCGCTGTGGCTGGCCGACAAGACCGCGCTGCTGGGCACCTTGAACGCCACCGTGCTGGGTCTGCCCCTCTTCGCCCTGGCCCTCTGGCTGATGTGGCTGGTGCTGCGATCGGTGCCCGTGGTCAAGCCGGCCGAACCCGTGATCCTGGTCGACCCGGACGAGAGCCCGAAAACCCCGTACTGACCCGGGGCGGCCCACCTCCCCGACGTTCTGCAACTGCCGAGGGCGAAGGCCCTTGATTTTCCTCGTCGTGATCATGCCAAGTGTCCCCGGCGTTCTAGCACTCCGGGGACACTTGGCATGATCACGGAGAAGGTGGCGGGTTAGTACGGTCGTTGCACCAGTCCTGATGGTGGTGGAGGGTGCTTGTGCCGGGTGAACGGTTGACGTTTGGGGAGCGGGTCGCGATCAGCGCGATGCTGCAGGAGGATCGGACGTTCCGGT
>NZ_BSTC01000018.1 GCF_030269305.1 Kineosporia sp. NBRC 101731 | reverse complement strand
TCGACTCCGCCTTGGCGTTCAGCCGCTGCTCCAGCTGCACCTGCTCGGTGATGTCGTACGCATACTTGATCACCTTCACCGGCTTACCCGCGAGGTCGAGAATCGGATTGTAACTCGCCTGGATCCAAACGTTTCGGCCGAACTTTCCCAGACGGTGGAACCGGCCGGCCCGGAATTCGCCTCGCTGCAGGCGCAACCAGAAGTCGCGGTACTCCTCCGAGAGCACATACTCCTGCGTGCAGAAGATGCTGTGATGCTGCCCGACAATCTCGTTCTGCGTATAGCCCAGAGTCTTGAGAAAGTTGTCGTTGGCCGTGAGAATATTCCCATTGAGATCGAACTCGATCACCGCCTGAGACCGGTCCAGAGCCGCCACCCGACCGGCATAATCGGCGTTCCGCAGCTTCTCACCCGTCACGTCGGAGGCGAACTTCACCACCTTGAAAGGCTCTCCCTCAGCGGTCAGCACCGGACTGTACGTCGCCCGGATCCACAGCTCACGCCCGTTCTTACCCACCCGCAGGTACTCTCCGGATTCGTGCTCGCCCCGGGACAGCTTGTCCCAGAACTTCTGGTACCCGGTGCTGCTCGCCTCCTCCGGCTTCACGAGCAACCGGTGGTGGCGCCCGACGATCTCTTCCCGCTGGTACCCGAGCAGGTTGCAGAAGATCGCGTTGGCGTCGAGCACCACACCCTCGAGGTCGAACTCGACGACGGCCTCGGACCGGCCGATCGCGTCGATCTTGCTCGCGGAGTCGGCATTGCGGGCGTTGGCCGCCGTGATGTCGACGGCAAACTTGACGATCTTCCAGGGCTTTCCGTCAAGGTCGAGGATCGGGCTGTACACGGCCTGCAGCCACACGTCCCGACCGCCCCGGGCCACCCGGTGGAACTCCCCGGAGCTGAACTCCCCCTCCCGCAGGTGCCGCCAGAAATTCTGGTACTCCTCAGACTTCTCCTTGCCCGGGAGAACGAACATGCTGTGGTGCCTGCCGACCACCTCACTGCGGTCGTAACCCATCGTCTGGAGAAAGTTGTCGTTCGCGACCCGGACGATGCCGTTCAGGTCGAACTCGATGACCGCCTGCGAGCGGTCGATCGCGGCCACCCTGCCCTCGAAGTCGGCGTTGCGGAGCTTGGCCTCGGTCACGTCAACAGCAAAAGAAACTACCTTGCAAGGTTTTCCGTCAATATCGAGAATCGGATTGTATACGGCCTGCAACCAGACCCCGCGACCGCCCTTGCCCACCCGGTGGAACTCCCCGGCGACGAACTCGCCCTCTCCGAGCCGCAGCCAGAACTGCCGGTAGGCAGCTGACCGCGCCTCGTCGGGCAGCACGAACAGACTGTGGTGCCGGCCTACCACCTCCTCGCGGGCGTAACCCATCACCTTGAGGAAGTTCTCGTTGACCGCGATCGCCACGCCACTCAGGTCGAACTCGATCACGGCCTGGGATCGACTGATCGCAGCGATCTTTCCCGCGGCATCGGCCGCAACCCGCTTGGCCGCGGTGATGTCGAGCGCGTACTCGATCACCTTGACCACCTCGCCGGCCGCATTGACCACCGGGGTCCAGGTCGACCGGATCCACAGGTCCCGCTTACCCTGCCAGACCCGGCGGAACTCACCGTAGGGGTTCCCACCGGCCCGCAGCTCTGCCCACAACTGCTCGTACTCCGGCGACGCCACCACTTCGGCCGGCACCAGTGAACTGTGGTGACGCCCGACCAGATCGCCCGCCGCATACCCGGCCAGTTCGGCGAACTGCTCGTTCACCGTGAGCACCATGCCGTCGAGGTCGTACTCGGCCCGGGCCTGCCCCCGCCCGAAGGCCTCCACCTGGCTCCGCAGTTCCGCGAGTTCCGCCAGTGCCTCCTGGTCGACCTCACTGGTGTTCGACACCGTGCCTCCTCCGTCGTGCCTGCCTGTGCCGGAACGGTCGACGTCAGGCGGACGGTGCTTGAGCCGGGTCGGTGATCATCTACCTTCCCGGCTCTTCACCTCAGGCCGGTCCGGCCCCATAGAGTTGGCCGGTGCTGCGCGGCCTCATTCCCCATTCGACCGGTTTCATGGCCCTGATCACGCTGATCGTCCTGGTCGCGGTCGCCTGCCTGCTCCGCCACTGGCACGTCACCCGCGCCGGCCGGGGCCCGGTGATCCTGCTGGCGCTCGTCGTGCTGGGCGACCTGGCCCTCACGGTGCCGGGCACCGATCCCCAGATCGCCCCTTACTGGGACCGGGCACCGTTCAGCACCTTCGGCGGGCATGCCCGCACCGATACCGAGATCCTGGGCAACCTGCTGATGTTCGTCCCGGTCGGGGCGCTGGTGTACCTGCTGTCACGCCGTCTGTTCCCGGCCCTCGCGCTCTCCGGCGGATTCTCCTTCGCCATCGAGCTCTATCAGTACGTCGATCGTCAGGGCCGGGTCGCGTCCACCGACGACGTCCTGCTCAATCTCGGCGGCGCGGTGATCGGTGTGCTCATGACGCTGTCAGCCACACGCTGGGCCGGGCCACCAGACGGTCGATGACGGTGTGGGCCGCCCCGGTCATGGCCGCGTAATCCCCGGCCCGGGCCCGGGTCACGGCGACCGGCACCCAGTCGCTGAACACCACCAACTCGGCCAGCGCCGCCTCGACCGGCCCGGCGACGGTGTCGAAGAGGGCTGCGAACGTGCCGCCCAGCACCGCCTCGTCGATGTCGGAGATGTGGGCCACGGCGGCCAGCGCGATACCGAGAGCCCGGCCCGCCTGCCGCACCGCGGCCACCGCCGCCGGGGAACCCTGCGCGACCGCCTCCAGCAGATCGCTGAAGGGCGCGTCTTCCGGCAGCTGTGCGTTCCGGATCAGGGCCCGCTGGCCGGCCACGTCTTCCAGACGGGTCAGCACGCTCGGTGCGGTCGGCGAGGAACCGACCACCACGTGCCCCACCTCACCGGCCCAGCCGTGGCTCCCGGCGCTCAGGGCACCGCCCAGCACCCGCGCCCCACCGATCCCGATCTCCCCGGAAACGTAGAAGAAGCTCGGCCTTCCGTCTTCCGACCGACGGGCCCGGATCTCCGCCCGGGCCGCCAGGTCGGCCTCGTTGGCCACAGTGAAACCGACTGCACCACCGACGAGTTCGGCGGGGAGCAGCCCGATCGCGTCCAGATCGCGCCAACCCAGGTTGGGCGCGGTCCGCAGCACCGACGAGGAGTCGAGCAGACCCGGCAGCGCGAGCGTCGAACCGGCGATCCGCGCCCCCAGAGCGACCGCCCGGGAGCGCACCTCCCCCGTCACCCGTCCCAGCCGGGCGGCGACCACGGCCGGCTCCGAGCCGCGCAGGTCGGCGTGCAGCACCTGCTCGGCGATCACCTCACCGGTCAGGTCGACGGCCCGCACCCCCAGGTAGTCGACGTTGACCTCGAGACCGAGCGCCGCGACGGTGCGGGCGACGGGCACCAGGGGAACCGACGGACGGCCACGCTGGAGCGCCACCGGTGCGAGTTCACGCACCAGGCCGGCCTCCACCAGACGGTCGACGAGGTTGGTCACCGCGGCCCGGGAGAGACCGGTGCGGGCGGCGACCTGGGCCCGCGACACCGGCTCGGAGGCATCCAGCACGGCGGAAAGGGTGAGAGAGAGGTTGTGCTCGCGCATCCAGTCTTGCCTGACCGGCGCAACCGGAGGTGACATGTCTTGACCCTACCGCCATCTATGGATAAATTCACGGCGTAGATTAAATGCTTCCGCGAAGCGAACTGGAGTGATCCGCGATGACGCGTACCCCTACCCCCGCAGACCGTTTCTCCTTCGGACTCTGGACCGTCGGATGGCGCGCGCAGGACCAGTTCGGCAGCGCCAGCCGCCCGTGGCTCGACCCGGTCGAGTCAGTGACGAAGCTGGCCGAACTCGGTGCCGCCCACGTCACGTTCCACGATGACGACGTGGTGCCGTTCGGCAGCAGCGCCTCCGACCGGGAGAAGATCCTGGAGCGTTTCAAGGGCGCCCTGGCCGACACCGGCATCACCGTCGAGATGGTCACCACCGACACCTTCAGCCACCCGATCTTCAAGGACGGCGCGTTCACGTCCAACGACCGCCGGGTGCGGCGTTACGGCCTGCGCAAGGTCGTGCGCAACGTTGACCTGGCCGCCGAGCTGGGCGCCACCACGTTCGTGATGTGGGGCGGCCGCGAGGGCGCCGAGTACGACAGCGCCAAGGACCTCAACGCGGCCCACGCCCGCTACGCCGAGGGCATCGACACGGTCGCCGCCTACATCAAGGAAAAGGGCTACGACCTCCGCATCGCGATCGAGCCCAAGCCGAACGAGCCGCGGGGCGACATCCTGCTGCCGACCCTGGGCCACGCGCTGGGTTTCATCGCCCAGCTGGAGCACGGCGACATCGTGGGCCTCAACCCCGAGGTCGGCCACGAGCAGATGGCCGGACTGAACTACACCACCGGCATCGCGCAGGCGCTGTGGGCGGGCAAGCTCTTCCACATCGACCTGAACGGCCAGCGCACCATCAAGTTCGACCAGGACCTGGTGTTCGGCCACGGTGACCTGTTCTCCGCGTTCGCCACGGTCGACCTGCTGGAGAACGGTTTTCCCGGTGGCGGCCCGACCTACGACGGCCCCCGGCACTTCGACTACAAGCCCTCACGCACCGAGGACAGGCAGGGCGTGTGGGACTCGGCCGCCGCGAACATGTCCAGCTACCTCCTGCTCGCCGAGCGGGCCAAGGCGTTCCGCGCCGACCCCGAGGTGCAGGAGGCCCTGGAGTACTCCGGCGTACTGGAGCTCTCGCAGCCGACCCTGTCGCCCGGTGAGACCTTGGCCGACCTGCTCGCCGACACCTCGGCCTACGAGGACGTCGACGTGGACGCGGTCGCCGAGCGCGGTTTCGGGTTCGTGCGGCTGAACCAGCTGGCGATGGAGCACGCGATCGGCGCCCGTTCCTAATCCTCCCGCGATCGCTGGGGTGGTGCGGTCTCGAAGGTCTCCAGGAACTCGCTGCCCTCGTCACTGATGCGGCGGCTGTTCCGGGCGTCTCGTCGGTACAGGCTGATCACGGTTCCCACGGCTACGGCCGTGACGAACAGGCACACGATGATGAAGATCACTGGCACCTCCTTCACGCGGATCCCCCGGTGAAGGCCCCAGGCTAGGAGAAGAGCTCCGGGCAAAGGCCACGTCAACGGATATGCCGGGCGCGGGTTCACCCCGCCCCGGTAATCCGTTCGGCGGCCCGGTCGCACCACCAGAAGGCTGCCTCACGACGAACGGCCGCACCCCGGACAGTGGGTGCGGCCGTTCGCGTGATGCTGGCGGTTTGCTGGTGGTTACGGAGTTCCGGTCGCCTCCGCCGGTTCCTCGGAGTCGGCCGCCGCGATCAGGGTCTGATACGTGCCCGCCGCTTTCGGGTTCTGCGTGGGCTGGAAGATGGCACCGGCGTAGTAACTGGCATTCTCGTTGAAGTACGCCTCGTAGGCCAGGTCCGAGCCCATGCTGGTGAAGAACTCCACCATCTTGTCGATGTAGAGCGCGTTGTCACCACCGTTGTGGCCGGCATGCGCCGAACCCGGGTACACACCCCACTCCGGAACCGTGAGCTTCTTGCCGTGCTTCTTGGCGAAGTCCGCCCAGAACTTCAGGCCGAAGTTGCCGTTGAGGTGTTCCTCCCACGTCTGGTCGTTGTTGGCACCCGGCCACATGTCGTAGGAGTCGACACCGACGTAGTCGACGTACTCGTCACCCGGGTAGGCCTGAGTGGCATCGGCCAGACCCGCACTGACACCGCGGTTCACGGTCCAGTCCCACTTCAGGTCAGGAGCCGTGGTGCGTGCCGAGGTGACGATCTGACGCCAGCACTCGGCGAACTGCCCCGGGTTGCTGGCGCTCCACTTGTACCAGTTGCCGTTGAACTCCCAGCCGAGCCGGATGATCGAATCACCCATGCCGTTGTCGGTGAAGTTCTTGCCGAACTGGACCCACTTGTCGTTGTACTGCCCGGCCGCACAGCCCGCCATGGTGGCGCTGCCGTCGCCCTCCGGGATCGGCGCGACGCCCAGCGCCTTCATGTACGGCGTGTCCTTCCAGGCGTCGAAGATCCAGGTCGGGTTGATGACGTCGTCCCAGGTCTGGCGTGCGGGCCAGTCCACGACCACGTCGACCGGAGCACCCCGCCAGGCCGCGAAGGCCTCGGCGTTGGCGGCACTGCTGCCCGCCATGTAGAGGCCACTGGCACCCCACGGCAGACCCGAGCGGTTCGTCGTCGAGCACGGGTTCATGGCGCTGCCGCCATCCGGGCCCGTGGTCTCGGTGCTGGTGGACGTCGTGGTCGCCTCGGTGGAACCCTCAGCCGATGCGGTGGTTTCGGTGGTCTCGGTGGCCGTCGGCTCGGTCGCCGTCGCGGTGGTGGTTCCGGTCGCGGTGGTGGTTCCGGTCGCGGTGGACGTCGAGCACGTCGCGGGAACGGATGCTGTCGCGCTCGAGGTCGGTGTCCCCGTGGTCGCCGTGCCCGTCGCCGTGCCCGTCGCCGTACCGGTGGCCGTACCCGTCGCGGTTCCGGCGGTGACCGTCACGATCGGGGCTGCGGTCGTCGGGGTAGTGCCCGTGGTGCTGGAGGTGGTGCCGGGCGAGGTCGAATTCCCTTCCGTATAGCCCGATCCCGTGGTGCTGGAGGCACCGCTCGGGGCGGGGGTGACCGACTCGGAGGTCGCGGTGCTGGGGCCGGTCTGCCCCGGCGCGATCTGTTCCGGATCGACCTCGTCCTGCCAGCGGCCGGGCCAGTTGCCTGTGCTGTGCCGGTGCTCCCGGCGCCACTTCTTGCTCTTGGGCATGTCCGAGTAGTCAGAGATGTAAGCGGCGCCGTCCGTACTCGTCCAGGAGACGGCCGGCCCGACCGCAGTTCTTTCCGGTTTCGGATCCTGGCCGGCGATCGCCGGCACGGTCCCGATTGCAGCAGCAACAACCACCAGTGCGGTCGCCGCCACAACCCGCTTCTTGGTCAGCACGCCTTGCCACTCCCCTGTCATATGGCTCGTCCGGACCGTCCACGCCTAGTTGGCGCAGGTAACAGGGTGCAGTCACGCAATTGTCTGAATCTTAAAGAGACGTCAAGTTCAAACAGTTTCACCACTCAGTGTCACTGTTCATGACGGATAGGGAGAGTCTGCTGTTCAGGGTGGGATTGAGGTGATGTCACCACCCCGTCACCGTGTCCTTTTTGTGACCCACCCTCCGGGGGTACATCGGTCCAGCACAGGGGGGTTTCAGCAGGTCAGGCGGGAGATTTGATGACCACGGAGCGTGTCCGGGCAGACAAAGTGCACCAAGAGGGCAGTCTCTGGCCACCACCCATCAATGATCAAGAATGTTAGGCCGGTGACGCAGGCAAATCCGCTCCGTGATCATGAGGCTCCCGCTCCCTGGCGATCAGGCATTCCCCCGACCTGCGACCGGACCAGATAGCGAACGATGTCGACCTGACCGGCTCCTCCGGCCCTGAGACCCGCAACACCGGCACTCTCGGCGAACGGGCGCACCCCGGAAGACCGTGTTAGACCTGCCCCATGGCCGGTGATCCACTGAACGACTCCCTTCCCGCCGGTGCTGACCAGGTACCCGAACCGGCGATCGTGCGCGCCCCGCTGGAACGCACCGGTGACGACGCCGGCAACGAGAGCACCCTCACCATCGCCATCGCCTTCACCGCGAATCTGGTGATCGCGGTGGCGAAATCCATCGCGGCGGTACTCACCGGATCGGCGTCGATGGTGGCCGAGGCGGCGCACTCCTGGGCCGACACCGGCAACGAGATCTTCCTGGTGATCGCGAACCGGCGGGCCGGGCGGGCCCCCGACGCGACGCATCCGCACGGTTTCGGCCGCGAGGCCTACGTCTGGTCGATGTTCGCGGCGCTGGGCCTCTTCGTCGCCGGGGCCGCCGTCTCCGTGACGCACGGCGTGCAGGAGCTCTTCACCCAGGAGGAGGCCGGTGACTTCGTCATCGGCTACATCGTGCTGGGCGTCTCGTTCCTGCTGGAGGGCACCTCGTTCCTGCAGTCGCTGCGCCAGGCCCGGCCAGAGGCCGCCTCGATGCAGCGCGACGTGTTCCAGCACGTACTGGAGACGTCCGACCCCACGCTGCGCGCCGTGTTCTTCGAGGACTCGGCCGCGCTGATCGGCATCGTCATCGCGGCCGGGGCGCTGGGCCTGCACCAGATCACCGGGTCACCGATCCCCGACGCGATCGGGTCGATCCTGGTCGGGCTGGTGCTGGGGGTGGTCGCGATCGTGCTGATCCAGCGCAACCGCAGTTTCCTCATCGGCCAGGAGGCCGATCCCCGGGTGCGCTCCCAGGTGATCGGCGCCCTGCTGGAACTGCCCGAGGTCAGCCGCATCACCTACCTGCGCATCGAGATCATCGGGCCGCGCATGGTCACCCTGGTCGGCGACGTGGACCTGGCCGGGAACGACGTGGAGTCGCACGTGGCGGTGCGGCTGCGGGCGCTGGAGGCGAAGATCGCCGCCTCTCCCGCCGTGGCCGGCGTGGTGCTCAGCCTCTCCTCCCCCGACGAGAAGTCGCTGGCGCCCTGACCTCCCCAGGGCACCAGCAGCACCCTCAGAGCTTCAGCAACGCGGCCGCGACCTCGTCGGGGTGGGTCAGCATCGACTGGTGCCCGCCGGAGAGCATCACCGGTGTGAGCCCCAGACGGGCCGCGAACTCGGTGCCCGGCCGGGCCAGCGCCTGATCGTTCTCACTGAGCAGATAGTGGACGTCGGTGCCCACCTCGGTCAGCAGCGGCGCCTCGAGAGCGTCGGTGAAGTAGGCACCCGGCTGAGGCGCGAGCAGATCGAAGAACAGGTCACTCAGATCCGGCGTGGCCTCGGGCAGGAACATCGGCACCTGCTCGGAGATGACCGAGATGGTGCCGTCGGGTGCGGCGTCGATCGCGGCCCGGATCATGTCCGCATAGGCCTGGTTCTCGTCGATCATGGCCGTCCCGGGTTCCGGCACCACGGCGTTGTAGTAGACGACCCGGTCGACCTTCTCCCGGCCGAGCCGGTGCGCGGCGCCGGTGACGACGTAGCCGCCCCAGCTGTGGCCGACCAGGGTGACCGGCCGACCCAATTCCGTCAGTTGCGACACGGTGCCGACCACGTGATCGATCGCGTCGACCAGTCGCAGCCCGGTGCGGTCGTCACCGTCGCCCAGCCCGGGCAGGGTCACCGTGACGGCTCGGGCACCGGCCGCCCGCAGCCGCCGGGCGACCGGGGTCCAGGCCCAGCCGCCCTGCCAGGCGCCGGGGATCAGAACGTACGTGGTGTCGCTGACTGACATCGCTGTGTAGCCTTCCGCATCTTCAGGAACGGGGGATCACCCACACGATGCGGAGAGCGCCGGAAAGTTCGCTCACCGGCCGAACTTTTTTCAGGCCGTCCTCGCGCGCGGCTCGTGGAACAGCCGGAGCTGATCGGCCCGCCCGTTCTCCAGACGCAGCAGCCACGCGACGCCCGGCGGACAGTGGTCCGGGTTCTCCGCCGGGTTCAGCGTCTGGGTCTCGCAGACCACGATGTCCCGGCCGGCCACCAGGTTGACCACACGCAGCCCGACCCCGGCACCGGCACTGCGGTCGAGCAGTCCCACCACCGGTTCCAGACCGACCGTGCGCCGGGTGGAGTCCCAGACCGTCTCCATCCGCGGGTGGAGTTCCTGATGCAGCCCGGCCATCGAGCGGGTGCCGCCGGCCAGGTCGGAGAACAGCTCCCGGTACCGCTGCCACATCTCCAGATCGGGCCCCGGATAACGCGACTCGCCCGTCGCCATCAGCAGCCCGGCCAGCGTCGCCCGGGCCTTGCTCAGCCGGCTGCGCACAGTACCGACCGGCACCCCGCACAACGCCGCAATCTGCTCGTAGCCGGTGGTGCGCGTGAAGTACCTCAGCAGCACCACCATTCTCAGCGGAGGGGAGAGCTGGTCCAGCGCGTGCCAGATCCAGTCCCGGGCCACGTGCCGCTCGATCAGCAGGGCCGGATCACTCTCGGGATCCGCCACCAGGTCAGGCATCCCGCCCACCGGAGGCCGGGCCCGCAGGCGCATGCGGCAGCCGTTGCGCACCATCATCTTCAGCCAGGGTCCGACGGCCCGGGGGTCCCGGAGGTCACCGATCCGGGTCAGCGCGACCAGGGCGGCATCCTGCACGGCGTCCTCGGCGTCGGCCGGCTCGGGCAGGAAGCTCAGCGCCACCGCCAGCATGGCCGGTCGGTGCTCGGCCAGCAGCGTGCCCAGCGCCGCCACGTCTCCGGCCTGAGCGGCCCGCACCAGCTCAGAGGTGTCCCGAACCACCGCCCCACCAGCCGGAACACTCATACCCAGCAGTTTCGCACGCCACTACGAACCCTCGTAGCGGCCGCCCCGTGAATCCCCGCCGGAAGCAGCCGGAAGCAGCCGGAAGCAGTCATACGCGGCCAGACGGCCCACCAGGCGCTTCCTCAGGAGACGACGGCCACGGGACGCGCCCCAGGACGGCGACCGCGAAAGGTTCGCCGGCTTCGAACAGACCGGTGATGCCCGACGCGCGAGGCAGCGGGTATCCGTTGTGTACACCTGGTACATCCGGTACCGCGTGTACCAGGTGTACACAACGCATCCGCCGTCCTGCCCTGGATCTTCGAGCAGAGCCCTGAGCCGCACCGGGTGAAACCACACCGAGCGAAGCCACACCGAGCGAAGCCACACCGAGCGAACCGGACCGCCTCTGAGTGCCCACCCGACTCCCGATCCCGTCCCTTTCGTCCCCACCGGCCACTCTGCGGTGGCGGATCCGTCACCGCGGGCTTACTACTGGTTCACGCGTCCCTAGAACTAAATTCTGAAACCCGGTCACGGGCGGGGGGACGCCGCGGAGGGCGCCCGGCCGCGCCCTGGCCCCGGCTGGAAGAGGTGCCCTGATGGCCCTGCCCCCACGCCTGACCGCTCTCGTCGACAGCACCCGGGCGCCCGTCGCCCACATGACCAGGCGCCGTTCCCTCGAGAATCTGGTCGCAGAAACGGAATCCGGTGACGGCCAGCTGAAACGGGCGGTCGGCGCCACCCAGCTGACCGCGCTCGGCATCGGCGGCACCATCGGCACCGGCATCTTCGTGGTGATCGGCGAGGGCGTCGGCAAGGCCGGCCCCGCGGTCGTGCTCTCGTTCGTGCTGGCCGCCGTGGCCTGCATGTTCTCCGCCCTGTCCTACGCCGAACTGGCCTCCAGCATCCCGGTCTCCGGCAGTGCCTACACCTACTCCTACGCCACCCTCGGCGAGCTGGTGGCGTGGATCATCGGGTGGGACCTGATCCTGGAGTACGGAGTCTCGGTCGCGGGTATCGCGGTCGGCTGGGGCGGGAACTGGAACGAGTTCCTGGACAGTACCTTCGGCTGGCAGATGCCCGACGCGATCGCTAAATCGCCCGAAGACGGCGGCATCCTGAACCTTCCCGCGGTCTTCATCGTGCTCGCCATCACCCTGGTGCTGGTGCTCGGCGTGCGCGAGAGCGCCCGGGTGAATCTGGTGATGGTGGGCATCAAGCTGGCGATCCTGGTCTTCTTCATCATCGTCGCCTTCGCCAACTTCACGTCCGGCAACCTGCACCCGTTCGCCCCCGAGGGCCGCGACGGGGTGGTCGGCGCCGCCTCGCTGATCTTCTTCGCCTTCATCGGGTTCGACGCGATCTCCACCGGCAGCGAGGAAGCACGGAACCCGAAGCGCGACCTGCCCATCGCCATCCTCGCCTCGCTGGCCATCGTCACGGTGTTCTACGTGCTGGTCTCGCTCGGCGCGGTCGGCCTGGCCAGTGCCGACCAGCTCAGCGGGAGCGACGCTCCGCTGGCCGCCGCCCTCGACGACGGCGCGGGCATCTCCTGGGCCGCGTCGCTGCTCTCGTTCGGGGCCCTGGTCGCCATCACCAGCGTCTGCCTGGTGATCCTGTTCGGCCAGACCCGCATCTTCTACTCGATGTGCCGCGACGGTCTGCTGCCGAAGAACCTGGCCCGGATCAGCCCGCGCTTCGGCACCCCGGCCCTCCTGACGGTCATGCTCGGTGTGCTGGTCGCCGTCCTGGCCGCGCTGGTGCCGTTGAGCGAGATCGTCAAGCTGGTCAACATTGGCACCCTATTTGCATTCGTCCTGGTCAACGCGGGGGTGATCATCCTGAAGTACAAGCAGCCCGACTTTCCCCGCGCCTACCGGGTGCCCCTCAACCCGTTGCTGCCGCTGCTCGGCATCGGCTTCGCGATCTACCTGATGACCACGCTGGAGGCCCAGACCTGGATCCGGTTCATCGTCTGGCTGCTCGTCGGCATCGTCATCTACGCCGTCTACGGATACCGGCACTCGCGCCTGCGCAGCGAGCCGGATCGCGCCGCGGGTCCGATCACTGAATAAGACCACCCCCCGAATTGAGGACGCGTGTGCGCACCGGTGCGCATACTCGTCCTCAATGTGCTGGTCACCGGTGTCGAGAACCCGGATACGGCTCCGACCAGGGGGTGAGAACGGCAAGATGGCCGTTCTCCGAACCTGGCGAAGGGGATCGACATGGCGAAGTACCTGTTGCTCAAGCACTACGGTCACGGGCCCGAGCGGATGCCCAGCCACGTCCCGATGACCGAGTGGTCGCCGGAAGACGTGGACGCGCACATCGCCTTCCAGATCCGGCTCGTCGACGAGCTGCGCGAGAGTGGCGAGTTCGTCGACGCGCAGGGCATCGGGCCGGAGGTCTCGTACGTGCGCTTCGGCGGCCCGGACCAGGCCCCGGTGGTCACCGACGGCCCGTACCCGGAGTCCGGTGAACTGGTGGCCGGCTGGTTCCTCGTCGATGTCGCGTCGCGGGAGCGGGCCGTCGAGATCGCCGCCCGCGCCTCCTCCGCCCCGGCCAAGGGCGGGGAGCCGTTGTTCGAGTGGATCGAGGTGCGGCAGATTCTCGAGATGGATCCGCCCTCGGCCGACGCCTGATCCGACGACCGATCCGACGACCGATCGTGGAACACCTGCTGCGGGACCTCTCCCCGCAGGTGCTGGCCGTGCTCGTCCGCCGTGGCACCCCGTTCGCGGCGGCCGAGGACGCCCTGCAGGAAGCGTTGCTACAGGCCTGGTCCCAGTGGCCGGACACCGGCACACCGGACAACCCCCGGGCCTGGCTCATCACCGTGGCCTCCCGGAGACTGGTCGACAGCACCCGCTCGGAGGTGTCGCGGCGGCAGCGTGAGGATCGCGTGGCCCTGGAACCCGAACCGGGTCCGACCGAGCAGAGCGACGACACCCTGCGCCTGCTGTTTCTCTGCTGCCACGAGTCGCTGAGCCCGCCCTCGGCCGTGGCCCTCACCCTGCGCGCCGTCGGCGGGCTCACCACCCAGCAGATCGCAACAGCCTTCTTGGTGCCCGAAGCCACTATGGCGCAGCGCATCTCACGGGCGAAGAAGACCCTGACCGGTGTGCGACTCGACGCGCCCGGCGACCTGACCCTGGTGCTGCGGGTGCTGTACCTGATCTTCAACGAGGGCCACCGCGGGTCGGTCGACCTGGCGGCCGAGGCCATTCGCCTGACCCGGATGCTGGTCCGCCCGTCACGTTCCGAACCGGAGGTGCTCGGGCTGCTGGCCCTGATGCTGCTGCACGACGCCCGGCGCCCGGCGCGGTATCTCGCGAACGGCTCGCTGGTACCCCTCGATCAGCAGGACCGTTCGCTCTGGAACACCGCCCGCATCGAAGAGGGCGTACTGGCCCTGCAGACCGCCCTGGCCGCCGACCGGCTGGGCGAGTACCAGGCACAGGCCGCGATCGCAGCTCTCCACGACGACGCCGCCACCCCGGAGGAGACCGACTGGCCGCAGATCCTCTCCTGGTACGACGAACTCCTGGCGATCCACGACACCCCGGCCGCCGCCCTGTCCCGGGCCGTGGCGGTGGGCGAGGTGGACGGACCCCGGGCCGGCCTGGCCGCGCTCTCGGCCGTGGAACCCCGCCTCCCTTCGTGGCACCACCGGCTCCACGCGGTACGGGGACACCTGCTGGAACGCGCCGGTGACCCGGCCGACGCCGCAACGGCCTACGCCCAGGCCGCAACTGGGGCCACGAACTTCGCCGAGCGGGACCACCTCACCCGGCAGGCGGCCCGCCTGCAAACACCAACCACCTTGCCGTGATCATGCAAATCCCCCAGCCTTCGGCCGGGAGGTGCCCCCACTCCCCGGTGTTCTAGAACTGTGGAGATGAGAGTTCTAGAACTCGGGGGAGGTTTTGCATGATCACGGAGAGGTTGGGATCTTTCCCCGTGAGAGGCTGGGCTGCGTGACCAGCGCCGCCGTTCCCGAACCCGCGTCACCGCGGCGGCGGGGGCGGCCCGGCTACGACCAGGCCACGATTCTGCGCACGGCCGTGGACCTGTTCAACCGCCGTGGCTACGACGCCACGAGCATGGGCGACCTGGCCAAGGAGCTCGGGCTGACCAAGGCCGCGATCTATCATCACGTCGACGGCAAGGAACAGCTGCTCTCGGCCGCCCTCGACGACGCGCTCGACGAACTCACCACCGCCGTCACCGAAGCCACACAACCCTCGTCCGACCTCAGCGCCTACGAGCGACTGCGGTCGGTGGTGCGGCGTAGCGTCGAGGTGCTGATGGCCCACCAGTCCAGCGTCACGTTGCTGCTGCGGGTGCGGGGGAACAGCGAGGTCGAGCTGGCCGCACTGCAACGCCGGCGGTGGCTCGACGACCAGCTCGCCGAACTGGTCGCCCAGGCCGCGCGGGAGGGCTCGCTACGCGCCGACATCCCGCCCCGCCTGGTCAGCCGCCTGCTCTTCGGCATGGTGAACTCGCTGGTCGAGTGGTACCACGCCGACGGTACCTACGAGCCGGGCACGGTGGCCGATGCCGTGACCGACCTGGCCTTCGACGGGCTCAGGGCCCACTGATCGGCTTGCCGAGAGACCGGCTGCGACCGCGGAACTCGGCGATGACGGCCTCAGGCTCGGCGGCGGTGGCCCGGCGCACCACCGTGACGTCGTAGACCCCGGACCGTCCCCGGCGGGCCCGCTCTTCCGCCCGGGCCTCGAGATCATCACCCAGACGCGCGGATTCAAGGAAGGTGATGTCGAATCCGGCCGCCACCGTCACATCCCCGTAGGTGTTGCAGGCGGCGGCGAACGCGGTGTCGGCGACCGCGGCGATCAGGCCGCCGTGACAGATCTGATAGCCGTTGGTCATGTCCGGGCGCACCAGCATGGACATCACCGCCCGCCCCGGCGCCACGGATTCCAGCCGCATCCCGAGCGCGGCACTGGCCCGGTCACCGGCGAGCATGGCAGCAACACTCCGCGCAGCCAGCGCCACATCCTCCTCCGTGATCATGCAAACCTTCCCGGTCAATCAGCAAGACTCAAGCGTCAAAGTCCACGGTCACCACATCACTCACCGGAAAGCTCTGACAGGTCAGCACAAACCCCGCGTCGACCTCAGCCGGTTCGAGAGCGTAATTGCGCCGCATGTCCACCTCCCCCTCCCGCACTACTGCCCGGCAGGTCCCGCACACCCCGCCCTTGCAGGCGAACGGCAGATCGGCGCGGGTCGCCTGAGCACCCTCCAGAATCGCGACGTCGCGCGAGACCGCGGTGGTGGAGCGCAGACCGTCGAGCACGGTGGTGAGTTCCGTGGTCACCCCCTCCAGAACCGCAGAGTCCCGAACTGGTTGCGGCGGTGGGGTATCCACGTAGAACAGCTCGACGTGGATCTTCCCGGCGGCCACCCCGAGAGAAGCCAGTACCTTACGGGACGACTCCACCAGGTCCAGCGGTCCGCACAGCCAGATCCGGTCGAAGGTCTCCACCGGCACGAGTTCGGTGAGCAGGCGGCGCACCCGGTCCGCGTCGAGACGTCCGGAGAACAATTCCACGTCGCGAGGCTCGCGGCTGAGTACATGAACGATCTGCACCTGAGGCCCGTGCGCATTCTTCAGGTCGGCCAGCTCTTCCGCGAACATCACCGTGTGACTCGTGCGGTTGCCGTAGAGCAGCGACACCTGCGCGCCGGGATGTTGCAGCGCCGTCGAGGCCACCGAAAGCATCGGTGTGATGCCCGATCCGGCGGCGATGCAGAGATGCCGCTCTCCCGGAGCGGGATCCGCGGGCCAGGAACCGGCCGGCGGCGACACCTCGATCTCGTCGCCGGGCCGCACCTGATGCACGAGCCAGGACGAGAACATGCCGTCCGGGATCTCCCGCACCCCGATCCGCGGCCGTTCACCCACCGCCGAGCAGATCGAGTACGAGCGGCGGTGGTCCACCCCGTCGATCACCCGTCGCAAGGTCAGGGACTGACCGGCCCGGAACGCGAAAACCTCTTCCAGAGCCTGAGGAACGTCGAACGTGACCGCCACGGCATCGTCACACAGCGGCTCCACATCCCGCACCCGCAGCCCGTGGAACCCGGCCATCAGATCTCCTTCACATGCTCGAAGGGCTCGAGGCACTCGTCGCAGCGGTACAGCGCCCTGCAGGCCGTGGCCCCGAACTCGGAGAGCAGCCGGGTCCGGGGCGATCCGCAGCGAGGGCAGTTCAGGTGCCGTCGGGTGGGACCCAGCGAAAGACCGACATAACGGCGGACTTTCCCGGGCTCCGAGAGCCCGTTCTCGGTGAGCGCCCGGCGGCCCCGGTCGGTGATCCAGTCGCTCGACCACGGCGGGTCGAGCCGCACCCGCACCTCGACCCGCTCGAAACCCGCATCGTTCAGCCGGTGGATCAGATCGTCCCGCATTGTCGCCATCGCCGGGCACCCCAGATAGGTGGGCGTGATCGATGCGACGACCACGTCGTCCTCCATCTCGACCGACCGCAACACGCCGAGATCCAGGAGCGTGAGCATGGGCATCTCCGGGTCGGTGACCCCGGCCGCCGCTTCCATCGCAACCTCCCTCAACCTGTTCGTGATCATGCAAAACCTCCCCGGGGAGGTTTTGCATGATCACGGGAGAAGAGCGCAGTCGCCTGCATCACCATCGCCCTCTCGGATGCGCCCGAGCGACCACCTGCATCTCGGCGAGCATCAGACTCAGCGCCTCGGTGTGCACCCCGTCCCGGCCGAAACGTCCATCGACACCGGCGAGCGGCCCTCGCGAGGGCCGCTCCACCCCACTGGCGGCGAGGACCTGGTCGAGCACCGCGTCCACCGCACCGGCGTACGCGGACGGATCAACGCCCACCCCCGCGTCGGCCATGGAGAGATCGACAGCGCCGCACTTCACCAATTCAGCCTGGTAGGGCCACAGTTCGTCGAGAGCGGCGATCAGCCGGCGCCGCGACCGCGTGGTGCCCCGGGCCAGCACCACGAACCACCGCGCCGACCAGTCCCGATGATAGGAAACCTCTTTCACTCCCCGCGCGGCCACGGCGGAGATTACCTGGTCCCGACTTCCGCGAAGCCGCTCCAGCAGTTCCCGCCGGGCCACCGAGAAGAGCAGCAAACGGACGATGATGTGGGCGAAGTCGCCTCCCGGCACCTCGACGAGGCGCACGTTGCGGAACTGGTCGGCGGAGCGGAAGAAGGCCAGGGCGTCTTCGGGCGGGACCGGGGACCCCTCGGGCAGAACCGGGACGACGGACGGGGAGGCCGCGGCGGCGCGGGCCAGCAGCAGCCGGGCCTGGCCGAGCAGGTCGAGCGCCAGATTGGCCAGCGCCACGTCGTCTTCCATCTCCGGCGCACGGCTGCACCATTCGGACAGGCGTTGCGACATGATCAGCGCATCATCGGCGAGACCCAGGCAGTAGAGCGCCAGATCGTCGGCGACCACGTCGTCCACCATCGTGGTGTCGACCCCGGCCAGCGGATCCTCGAAATCCGTGCCGAACGCCCACTGCGACGAATCCCCGCCGAACAGGCCCTCGTACGCGGTGTCGTCAGCCACGACGGCACTCCTCACAGGTGCGGGACATGGCCGGGGATCGTGTAGAAGGTCGGGTGCCGGTAGACCTTGTCGCCGCTCGGGTCGAACAGGGAATCCTTCTCGTCGGGGCTGGAGGCCGTGATCGCGTCGGACCGCACCACCCAGATGCTCACTCCCTCGTTGCGCCGGGTGTACACGTCGCGGGCGTTGCGCAGGGCCGCACCGTCGTCGGCGGCATGCAGCGAGCCGACGTGCACATGGTTCAGCCCTCGCTTGCTCCGCACGAAAACCTCGTACAGCGGCCATTCACCCACGTCCGGGCCCTTCCTGAGCGGCGAACGCGGAGGCCGCCTCCCGCACCCACGCGCCCTCCTCGTGCGCCCGGCGACGATGCGAGAGGCGCTGGGCGTTGCAGGGACCGTCACCACGGATCACGGCGAACAGCTCGTCCCAGTCAGGCTGCCCGAAGTCGTGCTGCCCGCGTTCGGCGTTCCAGGTCAGCGACGGGTCGGGCAGGCTCACCCCCAGCGCCTGCGCCTGCGGCACGGTCATGTCGACGAACTTCTGCCGCAGGTCGTCGTTGGAGTTCCGCTTGATACCCCACGCCATCGACCGCTCGGTGTTGGGCGAATGATCGTCCGGGGGCCCGAACATCATCAGGGAGGGCCACCAGAACCGATCGACCGACTCCTGCACCATCTCCCGCTGCTCCGGCGTACCGCGCATCATCGTCATCAGCAGCTCGTACCCCTGCCGCTGATGGAACGACTCCTCCTTACAGATCCGGATCATCGCGCGTCCGTACGGCCCGTACGAGGTGCGGCACAGCGGCACCTGGTTGCAGATCGCCGCGCCGTCGACCAGCCAGCCGATCGTGCCGACGTCCGCGTAACTCAACGTCGGGTAGTTGAAGATGGACGAGTACTTCTGCTTGCCACTGAGGAGCATCCCGACCAGCTCGTCGCGGGAGACCCCGAGCGTCTCGGCCGCGGAGTAGAGGTACAGCCCGTGACCGGCCTCGTCCTGCACCTTGGCCAGCAGGATCGCCTTGCGGCGCAACGAGGGCGCCCGGCTGATCCAGTTGCCCTCCGGCTGCATCCCGATGATCTCGGAGTGGGCGTGCTGGGCGATCTGCCGCACCAGAGTGCGCCGGTAGGCGTCGGGCATCCAGTCGCGGGGCTCGATGCGGTCGTGGCGGGCGATCACCTCATCGAAGTGCTTCTCCGGATCGGCCTGGCCGGGCATCGTTGCCTCCATCATTTACTTACCGATCGGTCTGTATTAACGTGACACGAGTTGGGCACAAGTGCAACGGCCTGGCGAAAAAGACATCTGGACAACGCTGTCGAGAGGATCTGGTGTGACCACGCTGCTGGAGAGCTACGTCGCGGGGCACTGGTTCCGGTCCCCGGACGAGGGCGAGCCCCTGCTCGACGCGTCCACCGGCGAGGAGGTTGCCCGCATCTCCGCCAGCGGGCTCGACTACGCGGCGATGGTGACCCACGCGCGCGAGGTCGGCGGACCGGCCGCGCGGGCCCTCACCTTCCACCAGCGGGCCAAGCTGCTGAAGCAGCTGGCGCAGCACCTGAACGAGCACAAGCCGGAGCTGTACGACCTGAGCCTGCACACGGGCGCCACCACCCGCGACACGGTGGTGGACGTCGACGGCGGCATCGGCACCCTGTTCAGCTACGCGAGCAAGGGCGTGCGGGAGCTGCCGAACGACACCATCGTGTTCGACGGCGCCCTGGAGACCCTGGGTAAGCAGGGTACTTTCGTCGGCCAGCACATCTACACCTCCCGGCCGGGCGTCACCGTCCAGATCAACGCCTTCAACTTCCCGGTCTGGGGCATGCTCGAGAAGCTGGCCCCGGCCTTCCTGGGCGGCCTGCCCACGATCGTGAAACCCGCCAGCCAGACGGCCTATCTGACCGAGCGCGCAGTGCGGCTGATCATCGCCTCGGGCATCCTGCCACCGGGTGCGCTGCAACTGGTCTCGGGCCGGGCGGGTTCACTGCTCGACGAGCTGGGCGTGCACGACTCGGTCGCCTTCACCGGCTCCGCCCACACCGCGGGCATCCTGCGCCGACACCCCACCGTGCTCGACGCGGGCGTGCACCTGGGGGTCGAGGCCGACTCGCTGAACTGCTCGGTGCTCGGGCCCGACGTGACCACCTCCGACCCGGAGTTCGATCTGTTCGTGCAGGGCGTCGTCACCGAGATGACGGTCAAGGCCGGGCAGAAGTGCACGGCCATTCGCCGGGTGATCGTGCCTTCCTCAGTGGCGCAGAGCGTTTCAGAAGCCATCGCGGAACGCCTGGCGAAGATCCGGGTGGGTGATCCCCGCGATCCGCAGGTCCGGATGGGTGCCCTGGCGAGCATCGGGCAGAGGGACGAGGTACTCAAGGCGGTGGAGGCCCTACGGGCCGGGGCGGAGTTGGTCTTCGGTGACCCTTCACAACCAATAGGGGACGCACGGGGCGCCTTTGTCCCGCCCCTCCTGTTGCGGGCCCACCCGGGAGCGACCCAGCCGCACGAGGTGGAGCCCTTCGGTCCGGTCAGCACGGTGCTCACCTACGAGTCGCTCGACGAGGCCGTGGCCCTGGCCGCGCGGGGCCGGGGCAGCCTGGCCGGGTCGGTGATCACGCACTCCCCGGAGGTCGCCCGCCACCTGGTGCTGGGCCTGGCCCCCTGGCACGGCCGCATCCTCGTGCTCGACCGTGACGACGCCGGGGAGTCCACGGGCCACGGTTCCCCGCTACCGATGCTCGTGCACGGCGGCCCGGGACGCGCGGGTGGTGGTGAAGAACTCGGCGGCGTCCGGGGTGTGCTGGGTCACCTCCAGCGCACGGCGATCCAGGCCTCGCCCGACCTGCTCACGGCGATCACCGGCCGCTGGGCCCCGGGCTCGACGCGGATCACCCCGCAACAGCATCCGTTCCGCTACTCGCTGGCCGAACTGGAGATCGGGCACAGCATCTCCACGGCGGCTCGCACCGTCACCCTCGCCGACATCGAGCACTTCGCCGAGTTCACCGGCGACACGTTCTACGCTCACACCGACGCGGCCGCCGCCACGAGGAACCCGCTCTTGCGCGGCATCGTGGCCCACGGCTACCTCGTGGTGTCGCTGGCCGCCGGCCTGTTCGTCGACCCGGCCCCGGGCCCGGTGCTGGCCAACTTCGGCGTCGACGGCCTGCGGTTCCTCACTCCGGTGAAGGCCGGCGACGCGATCTCCGTACAGCTCACGGTGAAGCAGCTCACGCCCCGCCACAGCGCCGGCTACGGCGAGGTGCGGTGGGACGCGCTGGTCACCAACCAGCACGGCGAACCGGTGGCCACCTACGACGTGCTGACGCTGGTGGCGAAGGAGGCCCGATGATCGTCGAACACGACGGTGCGGTGGCGGTTCTCACGATCGACCGGCCGAAACGCCGCAACGCCCTCGACGCGGGGGCGAAGAAGTCGCTGCGCACGGCCCTGGAAGCAGTGTCGGCCGACGACAGCATGCGTGCCGTGGTGCTGACCGGTGCCGGCGGATCCTTCTGCAGCGGCCAGGACCTGGCCGAGCACGCCGCCCTGCTGCAGGCCGACCCGGCGCACGCCACCGACACGGTGGAGGCCGATTACGCCCCGATCGTGACGGCCCTGGTCACCATGCCCAAGCCGGTGATCGCGGCGGTGGAGGGCACCTGCGTGGGAGCCGGGCTGGCCCTGGCCCTGGCCTGCGACCTGCGGGTGTTCGCCGACGACGCCCACCTGGCCACGGCCTTCACCGCCATCGGATTCACCTGCGACACCGGCCTCTCCCTCACCCTGCCGCGTTCGGTGGGCGAGGCCAGGGCGAAAGAACTACTCCTGCTGGGAGAACCGTTCACCCCGGCTCAGGCGGTGAGGTGGGGCATCGCCGGGCAGGTGGTGCCGGCACCAGAGGTCCAGGAAAGGGCCCAGGCCCTGGCCGCGAGGCTGGCGGCCGGCCCCACCCGGGCCTTCGCCGAGACCAAGCGCCTCCTGAGCACGGCCTCACTGTCGACGGTGCTGCGCCGTGAGGCCGAGGCTCAGGCCCGTCTGGCCCTGACCGCCGACCATACCGAGGCGGTCACGGCCTTCTTGTCCAAGAGCAAGCCGGACTTCAGGGGTAGCTGAACCGGGGGAGGTTTTGCCTGATCACGAACAAAGAATCCTTCGCGATCAGGCAAAATCTCCCCGTTCATCCAGCAAGCTCCATCGTCAATCGACCCCGCAGCGCACGGTCAGATCCTTCTGTTCCCGTCTCGCCGTATCGGCGACCCGACCGCTCAGCAGTTGTGGACGTCCACCATGAATTCTCGCCGGATGCCAGGAGGTCCCGACCACGCCCCGGCGATCGACCACCACGCCGTAAACACCGGTCCGGGCACCCGGACCACCGTTGGCGTAGAACACGAAATTCCCCAGGCCGTAATGCACCGCGGTACGGCCTCGATGCACAGCGGGTTCCAGCACGTGCGCGTGACTACCGACCACAACACTGGCACCCGCGTCCGTCAGGAGATCGGCCAGCTCGCGCTGCCTCGCCGTCGGGCACGACTGCCGCTCCACACCCCAGTGCAGCACGACCACCACCACGTCGGTGCGCGCGGCCTCACGCACGGCCTTCAGGAGCCGTTCCGGGTCTTTGGACGAGGCGAGCCCCGAGGTCTCGCCGGTCGCCTTCCAGGAGTTCACGGCGAAGCTGTCGAGCACGTCCGTGGCCCCGAAGACTGCCAGCCGGACACCGTGGATCGTGCGGCGGTACGGGGTGAAGGCCTCGTCGATGTTCCGGCCGGCGCCGATCATCGGCACCCCGGAACGCTTCCCGGCCTTGAGGGTGTCGTCGAGCCCGATACGGCCGTAGTCCATGCCGTGGTTGTTGGCCACGGTGACCACATCGACCCCGCTCCGGCGCAGCGCCCTCAGACCGGAGGCCGGGGCCCGGAAGGTGTACTGCTTGGGCTCGGCGCGGCCGCGGGTGGTGATCGCGGTCTCCAGGTTCACCACAGCCAGGTCGGCCCGGCGCAGGATCCGGCCGGCACTGCCGATGTCGCCGCCCAGCGCCTTCGCCGACGACCCCTGGAAGTGGACGTCGCCGGCGAAGGCCAGCCGCACGCGTCCACTGCCGGGCATCTTCTTCGTCACTTTTCCGGCCGACGCCGTCGGGACCGGTGTCACGGTCGTCACGGGCGTCCGGGGAATCAGCGGCTCGGGTGCCGCTCGGGCCCAGACGTAGTCGCTGGAGGTCGAACAGGCCGCGACCAGCAGGGCTGAGCAGAGCACCGCTCGGGCCCGACGACGTTTGCCCACGTTTGCACTCCCCCGACGACGGACCCACCTGATCAGTCCCTTCAGTGGGACTGCAGATGCATCGGTAGCGCCCTGATGCCGCTTGATCACGTGGGGTCCAGATTTCCCCCTGTCCGGACAACGCATCGACACGCGTACTAGATCTAGTTGTCGCGGGCACCCCCACCTACGGCATATGGTGCTGCCTGTTGTTGGTTCGCCCTTCCAGCCAGGGAGGGCGTCATCAGAGGGAAGCCGGTGAGAATCCGGGACTGCCCCGCAGCGGTGAGTGGGAACGACCACCGTCAGACAGCACTGGGCACGCGCTTGCGCGCCTGGGAAGCGACGGTCAGTAGGTGCGCTCACAGCGCATGCCTGCGAGTCCGAAGACCTGCCAGCAATGCGCGCGCCCTACGTGGCGCGTGCGTCCGAGGTGCCGCGAGGGACGGAACCGGATGACTTCAGGCTGCCCGTTGGGGCAGGTCTGTGTTCACCCGGGGCTCTCCACCGCGCACGAAGTTCTCGAAGATCGGGATGTGCGAGATGACTATCACCGTTTACAGCAAGCCTTCCTGCGTTCAATGCGACGCGACGTACAGGGCGCTGGCGAAGACCGACCTGGAGTACCAGGTCGTGGACATCACCGAGGACCCCGCGGCCCGCGACCACGTCATGTCGCTGGGGTACATGCAGGCTCCCGTGGTGATCGCCGGTGACGACCACTGGTCGGGCTACCGTCCCGACCGGATCAAGGCGCTGGTGGCGCAGACTGTCTGATCGGATGACCTCGCTGGTCTACTTCTCCAGCGCCTCCGACAACACGCACCGCTTCGTGCAGAAGCTGGACGTCGCCTCGGCACGGATCCCCCTCCGTCCCACCGACCCCTTCCTGCACGTGCGCGATCCGTACGTTCTGGTGGTTCCGACGTACGGTGGGGGCAACGAGGGCGGGGCCGTTCCCCGCCAGGTGGTCCGGTTCCTCAACGACGAGGGGAACCGTTCCCTCATCCGCGGTGTGATTGCCGCCGGCAACACGAATTTCGGTGAGGCCTACTGCATCGCGGGTGACATCATCGCGGCGAAGTGCCAGGTGCCCTACCTGTACGCCTTCGAACTCATGGGAACAGCAGAGGACGTCTTACGCGTCCGAGATGGATTGGAACGATTTTGGCAGCGACAGTCGGTATGACGGACGTTCTGGACGTGGGTATGGACTACCACTCCCTGAACGCGATGCTGAATCTCTACGGTCCGCAGGGCGAGATTCAGTTCGAGAAGGACCGGGAGGCGGCGCGGCAGTATTTCCTGCAGCACGTCAACCAGAACACGGTCTTCTTCCACGACCTGGACGAGAAGCTCGACTACCTGGTCGAGAACAAGTACTACGAAGGCGCGGTGCTCGACCAGTACGACCGGGCGTTCATCAAACGGCTGTACAAGCACGCTTATTCGAAGAAGTTCCGGTTCCCGACCTTCCTCGGGGCGTTCAAGTACTACACCTCGTACACGCTGAAGACGTTTGACGGCAAGCGCTACCTGGAGCGTTTCGAGGACCGGGTCTCGATGGTGGCGCTCACGCTGGCCTCCGGCGACGAGAACTTCGCCCTCCAGCTGGTGGACGAGATCATCACCGGCCGCTTCCAGCCGGCCACCCCGACCTTCCTCAACCTGGGTAAGGCCCAGCGTGGCGAGCCCGTCTCGTGTTTCCTCCTGCGCATCGAGGACAACATGGAGTCGATCGCCCGGGGCATCAACTCCTCGCTGCAGCTGAGCAAGCGCGGCGGCGGCGTGGCCCTGCTGCTGTCGAACGTGCGTGAGTACGGCGCACCGATCAAGCACATCGAGAACCAGTCGTCCGGTGTCATTCCCGTGATGAAGCTGCTCGAAGACTCCTTCTCCTACGCCAACCAGCTCGGGGCGCGTCAGGGCGCGGGTGCGGTGTACCTGCACGCCCACCACCCCGACATCATGCAGTTCCTCGACACCAAGCGGGAGAACGCGGACGAGAAGATCCGGATCAAGACGCTCTCGCTGGGCGTCGTGATCCCGGACATCACGTTCGAGCTGGCGAAGAAGAACGAGGACATGTACCTGTTCTCGCCCTACGACGTGGAGCGCGTCTACGGGGTGCCGTTCGCGGACATCAGCGTGAGCGAGAAGTACCGCGAGATGGTCGACAACGGCGCCATCCGCAAGAAGAAGATCAACGCGCGTGACTTCTTCCAGACGCTGGCCGAGCTGCAGTTCGAGTCGGGTTACCCGTATATCCTTTTCGAGGACACCGCGAACGCGGCCAACCCGATCAAGGGCCGCATCACCCACTCCAACCTGTGCTCCGAGATCCTGCAGGTCTCGACCCCGTCGACGTTCAACACCGACCTGTCGTACGACCACATCGGCCGCGACATCTCGTGCAACCTGGGCTCGATGAACATCGCCACGGCGATGGACTCCCCCGACTTCGGCCGCACCGTCGAGACGGCGATCCGGGCGCTGACCGCGGTCTCCGACCAGACGTCCATCGAGTCGGTGCCCTCGATCAAGCGCGCCAACGCCGGCGGTCACGCCATCGGCCTGGGCCAGATGAACCTGCACGGCTACCTGGCCCGTGAGCGCATCTTCTACGGCTCGGACGAGGGCCTGGATTTCACGAACATCTACTTCTACACGGTGGCCTACCACGCCATCCGGGCGTCGAACCTGCTCTCCAAGGAGCGCGGAACGCGTTTCATCGGCTTCGAGGACTCGAAGTACGCGGACGGTTCGTACTTCACGAAGTACGTCGAGAAGACCTGGCTGCCGCGCACGGCCCGGGTGAAGCAGTTGTTCGAGGACGCCGGTGTCGCCATCCCCACGCAGCAGGACTGGCAGGCCCTGTCCGACTCGGTGCGCGAGTTCGGCCTCTACAACCAGAACCTCCAGGCCGTGCCGCCGACCGGCTCGATCTCGTACATCAACAACTCCACCTCCTCGATCCACCCGATCGTCTCGAAGATCGAGATCCGCAAGGAGGGCAAGCTCGGCCGCGTGTACTACCCGGCGCCGTTCATGACGAACGACAACCTGGATTACTACCAGGACGCGTACGAGATCGGCTTCGAGAAGATCGTCGACACCTACGCCGAGGCCACCCAGCACGTCGACCAGGGCCTGTCGCTGACCCTGTTCTTCAAGGACACGGCCACCACGCGGGACATCAACCGGGCGCAGATCTACGCCTGGCGCAAGGGCATCAAGACGCTGTACTACATCCGCCTGCGTCAGCTGGCGCTCGAAGGCACCGAGGTCGAGGGCTGCGTCTCGTGCATGCTGTGACTTTTGAGGGGATTTCATCATGGTGAAGCTGATCAACCGTGTCCAGGCGATCAACTGGAACAAGCTGCAGGACGAGAAGGACCTCGAGGTCTGGGACCGGCTCACCGGCAACTTCTGGCTGCCGGAAAAGGTCCCGCTGAGCAACGACATCCAGTCGTGGGCCACCCTGACGGACGTCGAGAAGCAGATGACGACCAGGGTGTTCACCGGTCTGACGCTGCTGGACACGATCCAGGGCACGGTCGGCGCGGTCAGCCTGATCCCGGACTCGCTGACGCCGCACGAGGAAGCCGTCTACACGAACATCGCGTTCATGGAGTCGGTGCACGCGCGGTCGTACTCGTCGATCTTCTCCACGCTGATCTCCACCCCGGAGATCGACGAGGCGTTCCGCTGGTCGGAGGAGAACCCGAGCCTCCAGCGCAAGGCCGAGATCGTGCTGGGCTACTACAACGGTGACGACCCGCTGAAGCGCAAGGTCGCCTCGACCATGCTCGAGTCGTTCCTGTTCTACTCCGGCTTCTACGCGCCGATGTTCTGGTCGAGCCGGGCGAAGCTGACGAACACGGCCGACCTGATCCGCCTGATCATCCGGGACGAGGCCGTGCACGGGTACTACATCGGGTACAAGTTCCAGAAGGGCCTGGAGCTCGTCGGCGACGCCGAGCGCCAGGAGCTGAAGGACTACACGTTCTCGCTGCTGTTCGAGCTGTACGAGAACGAGGTCGAGTACACGCAGGACCTCTACGACCCCCTCGGCCTGACCGAGGACGTCAAGAAGTTCCTGCGGTACAACGCGAACAAGGCCCTGATGAACCTCGGTTACGAGGCGCTGTTCCCGAAGGACGAGACCGATGTGAACCCGGCGATCCTGTCGGCCCTCTCGCCCAACGCGGACGAGAACCACGACTTCTTCTCGGGTTCCGGCTCGTCGTACGTGATCGGCAAGGCGGTCAACACCGAGGACGAGGACTGGGACTTCTGAGCGCGCCCACCGTGACGAGGCCGGGTCTGAGGAGTGTTGCCGCACTCCTCGGCCCGGCCCTCGTGGCGTCTGCCGCCTACGTCGACCCCGGCAACGTGGCGACCAACACGGCGGCCGGGGCCACGTACGGATATCTCCTCGTCTGGGTGGTCGTCGGGGCCAACCTGATCGCCGCTCTGCTGCAGTTCCTCTCGGCCAAGCTCGGGATCGTCACCGGCCGGTCGCTGCCGGCCGTCCTGCGGGACCGCCTTTCGGGGCCCTGGCGTATCGCCTACTGGGTCCAGGCCGAAGTGGTGGCCATGGCCACCGACCTCGCCGAGATCGTCGGTGGCGCGCTGGCCCTGTCGTTGCTGTTCGGCGTGCCACTGCTGCCCGGAGCGCTGATCACCACGGCCGTGTCCCTGCTGATCCTCGGCTCCTCGCGCAGCTTCCACCGCATCGTGGTGGCCATGCTGTGCGTGGTGTTCATCGGTTTCACCGCAGGCCTGGTGTTCGCCCCGCCGTCGGCCCCCGGGATCTTCTCGGGCCTGGTGCCCCGGCTCGAGGGCACCGACAGTCTGCTGCTCGCGGTGGGCATGCTCGGCGCCACGGTGATGCCCCACGCGATCTACGCACACTCCGCCCTGGCCGCCGACCGGCACGGAAAGGTCTCTCCCGAGAGGCTTCCCACCCTGCTGACCGCCACCCGCACCGATGTCGGCGTGGCGCTCCTGGCGGCCGGCGCGGTGAACCTGGCGCTGCTGCTGCTCGGGGCGACCGCGCTCTCCGGAGCCGGCGACATGACCTCCATCGAGGGCGTGCACGCGGCGCTCGGCCACACCCTGGGCCCGCTGGCGGCCCTGTTCTTCGCCGTCGCCCTGCTGTTCTCCGGTCTGGCCTCCACCGCGGTGGGCGGTTACGCCGGTGGTGTGATCATGGGTGGGTTGCTCTCCTGGGACGTCCCGGTGATGGCCCGCCGTCTGATCACGGCCGTGCCCGCCGTGACCGTGCTGGCGCTGGGCGCCGACCCGACGACCGCCCTGATCTACTCGCAGGTGGTGCTGTCGTTCGGCATTCCCTTCGCCCTGATCCCCCTGCTCCTGCTCACCTCGAGCCGGTCGGTGATGGGGGCGAACCGCAACGGGCCCTGGACGACCCTCGCCGCCTCGGCCGCGTGCGTGCTCATCGTCGGGCTCAACCTGGTGCTACTGGCGCTGACCTTCGGCTAGCTGCTTGTGAAAGATCAGGTAGTCGCACGGGGTGGCCAGGCGCGGGGCCAGGGCCGGGTAGTCGGCGCCGAAATCACCCGTGCGCACCAGCTCGTAACCGCTGCGCAGGTACCAGGCCTTCAGGAAGGCCTTGACCGGGTGCTGCCACTCGGTCGGGAAGAGCAGTTCCAGCTGCATCGTGGTCAGGCCGCGGTCGCGGGCCCAGTTCTCGGCGAAGATGACCAGCTCTTTGCCCAGACCGGTGCCGCGGTGGGCCGGGTGCGCGGCGAGCATGCCGAACTCGCCCTCCCCACCCGGAAGCTGATGCACCCGCACGGACCCGAGCACGACACCGTCACGGCGGGCGACCGCGATCTCGCCGGCCCGCATGAACGAGCGGATCTCGGCCTCGTCGGTGCGGGACGTGCTGTCGGTCCAGATGCCCTTCTCACCGGCCTCGTACACCTCGTTGACGAGGACGGTGACATCGGCGACGACATCGTCCTGCGGGGCTACGAACTCGATGACCGACATGGTGACCTCCACAGATCGGGTCGGGACAGACGTCCACCCCGGAGATGTTCGCGGGCCCGTACGGTACAACCTACGGAATGCGCCAGGACTGGTTCTGATTGCCCTCGCAGTCCCAGAGCATCAGCACCGCACCGCTCTCCGGCACGTCGGTCGGCGTGGTCAGGCACCGGCCCGACGCCGCGTTCTGCAGCATGCTGTGCCCGTACCCGTCGTCCCCGTTGGCCTGGAAGATCTGGGCCGGCGTGCTGTTGCAGCCCCAGACCTGTACCTGGTGGCCGTTGCTCACGTCGCCCGCACCCACGTCGAGACACATGCCCTGCGCCGACAGGGCCCCCTCGGCCGTGTAGCTCCAGCGCTGCGCCTCCGAGCCGTCACAGGGCTGCATCGTGGGCAGATCACCGTTCGTCCGCGTACCGGGGACCGACACGCACACATCCCCCGGGCCGGTCAGGGTCTGCAGGGCCTTCTGCTTGGCCTCCTCCTTCGCCTTCAGCTCGGCGGCCCGCTTCTCCTTCGCCTTCTGCCGGGCGACCTTCCGCTTCTCCGCCTTCTCCTGCGCCGCCTTCTTCTGCGCGGCTTCCTCCGCCGCCGCGGTCGCCTCGGCCGCCGCCGTCTTCTCCGCCGCGGCCGCCTCCTCGTCCGCCTTCGCCTGGGCCGCCGCCGCGTCCGGCGTCGAGATCGCCACCGGAGTCAGGTCCGGCTCCTTGCCACCGCCCAGGTTCATCGCGGCGACCACTCCCACGATGACCAGCAGCACCGCGCCGACCGCCATCAGCGGACCGTTCCGGAACCGGCTGCTGGGCTCCTCGAACTCCACCGGCCGGGAACGGCTCTGCGGCCAGTCCTCGGAAGGGGAGGCGGCCCGGGTCCGGGGTGCCCGGTCGTACGGCATCGCCGCGGGAGCCATCACCTCGGTGCGGTCCGGCCCGTAATCCGGCCCGTAATCCGGCCCGTAATCCGGCCCATAATCCGGTGCGTCATCCGGGACGCGGGCGGGCACCGGGGTCGGTACCTGGGCGGGCGAAGAGGACGAGGACGGGATCGAGGCGAGAAGGCTCTGGTAGGAGGGATTCTCGATCAGCGAGGTCTCCGGCCGGCAATGCGCCACGATCTGCCCGGCGCCGGGTCGTGACCCGGGCTCGGCGGCGCTGCAGGCCTTGATCAGGGCGGCGAGGTCACCGGGCACCCCGTCCACGTCGACGTCACCGCTCATGCTGCGCTGACTGATCATGAAGCCGCTGCCCCGGCCGTAAGGAGCCCGGCCCGTCGCGGCCGCCGCCATCGTGGCGCCCAGCGCGAAGATGTCGGCCGCGGGTCCGGTCTCGTGACCGGTCAGGGCCTCCGGCGCGGTGTACCCAGGCGTGCCGATCGCCATGCCGACCTGCGTGACGCCCGGCTGGTCCGGATCCCGGGCGATCCCGAAGTCGATCAGCTGGGGACCGGTGACGGAGAGGATGATGTTCTGCGGCTTCAGATCCCGGTGACACACGCGATGGCCGTGGATGTCGGCCAGCCCTTCGGCCAAGGCGGCGAACAACCCCCGGACGACGTCGGGGTCCAGCGCCCCGTGTTCCTCGATCACCGCGGAAAGCGTCGGCCCCGGAACGTACTCCGTCGCCAGCCAGTACGGCGCCCGCTGCACACCGGAGTCGATCAGCGCGGCGGTGAAGGCGTTACGCACCGTGCCGAGGATCTCCACCTCGCGCCGGAAACGGGCCAGGCTCTCCGGGTGACGCTCGAACTCCCCGGCGATCACCTTGACCGCGACCGGCCGGCCACCTGCGGTACGCCCCAGGTAGACCCGCCCCATACCGCCCTGTCCCAACCGCCCGGCCAGACGGTACGGACCGACCGACTCGGGATCGGACGCTTCCAACGGGTACACGAACTCGCCCCTCGCCACAGACCGCACGGAACAAACGCACCATTCGTACCAGGTCCCGCGCACCCCTGGGGCCCGGGAACGGGCCTTGTGTCCCGGCAAAGCTCACTTTCTGTCCGGCGGTGCAGCGATCAGGTGCTTGCGGTAATCGCGTGGTGATTCCCTGTGCGCGACGCGGGTCCTCCCGTCCGGCGCTACGCCGAGAACTGTGCGCCTGTGGCCGGGCCCCGGCCGGTACCGGATGCAACCCTCAAAATCAGGCACGGGCCCGACAGTTGCGACGGAGGAACCCCGTGCTGGATCTCAGTCCCCGCACCGGCGATCTCGAGACGATCGAAACGGCCTCGGTGGACGAGCTCAGGGCCCTGCAACTCCAGCGCCTGCGGTGGAGCGTGCGCCATGCCTACGCGAACGTGACCCACTACCGGGCTGCCCTCGACGACGTGGACGTCCGCCCCGGCGACGTCCGCGAGCTCTCCGACCTGGCCAGACTGCCCTTCACCACGAAGGACGACCTGGGCATGTGGGCGGACGTGGTGGCCCGCTCGATCCGCGCCGCGGGCGGCCGACGCGGCATGGTGCTGCACAACGCCTACGGCTACGGCCTGTTCACCGGCGGCCTGGGGGCCCACGCCGGCGCCGAACGGCTGGGCTGCACCGTCGCTGACATCCCTGGTCAGAGACCTCCGGCCCCGGCCGCCGGAGGTCGATTCGGAGCATCGGGCCCGGCGGTGCTAGTCTCTTCTCTCGTTGGGGCTATAGCGCAGTCTGGTAGCGCACCTCGTTCGCATCGAGGGGGTCTAGGGTTCAAATCCCTATAGCTCCACCGCAGGTTAGGGGCGGTTTCCCACTCTCGGGAAACCGCCCCTAACGGCTTTGGTACAGCTCCGCACCCATGAAGGGCAGACACCATGTCAGCTCAGGTAACCCTCGGATTCGGCGCATTCTTCGCGGTGCTGGCGGTCATACGCCTCAGCGACCTCCTGAGCGGCAGCTCCGACTCCAACCTCTGGAGCTGGCTCGTGGTCGCCGTGACCGTCATCACCGCCGCGCTGGCCTTCTGGAGCGGCTACGAGTCGTGGAAGAAGGAGAAGCAGGAGAAGCGCCAGGCCCCCTGACCGGAAGCCGAGCGTCCTGCGACTCAGGCGTTGTCGCAGAAGATGTACGGGTTGAGAAATTCACGACCCCATAGACTCGTCCTCTCAGCACCGGTCAGTAGCGCCTCGTCGCACACCTCGTCCCAGGTCTTCTTGATCGTCGAGACGGTGTGATCGATGACGTCGTCCGCGTCGGAAGAGCTCAGGTGGAACTCCGGTGCGACCTGACGGCAGAGGCGCAGCTGGCTCGCCCTCTCTCCGTTCGAGGTGATCCCGATGGCATGTGTGGCGACCTGTGTGGAGCGGGGCTGTGGGGCGAGATCGTAAGCCGGCGTGAGTGTCGCGTTCACCCCGTCCCAGAAGACAGCGTGGTTGCGCAGATGGTCATCCGTATTGCCGACGCAGACGTTGAAAACGAGACGTAGGTACAGCTCTCGCAAGGCGTCATCGGGCGCCGTCCACGCACCGGCCCGCACCACGCGGGCGATCTCGGCGTAGCTACTGTGGCGTGACTCCATCTCGGACAGACCGAGAACCGTCAGCGCTGACAGGACCAGGCGCCGGGTGCCATTCCCGGGCCTGTCGAAGCGCTCGACGAGAAGCACATCCTTGCCATTGACCGTTCGCAGGCCGACCGGGGCGACATCGACACCGACCCGGGCCGCCATCAGCATGGAAACAGCCTCCGCCTTGACCACCGGTCGCGTGTCGGTGGTCGAGGGAAACTTGGCGATCAGATGTCGATCCCCGTCCGACAGCAAGGCTTTGGGACGGGCCCCGCCAATGGACGTGCCGTGCCCAGCCGCCGCGAGAAGTCCTTCAGGCAGACTCTGCCCAGCTTCGATCAGCTCAGCTGCCTCAATGAGCTGATCGAGTGTGGCCCCCTCTCCACGATGCTCGTACCGGGTCGGCGAATCCTGGAAGTCCAGGGCCCCGATCCGGTCGCTCCCGCTGCCGGCCAGGTAGGTCAACTCGGAGAGCTCAGCTTCCGGATTGCCTGCCAGCCTGAGGTTGATAACCCTTCGACCCCAAGCATCCGGCGCAGCGTCCCGCAGACAGCTATGCATAGGTAGAGGACTGCGGCGCCTCCCGAGCGCGCCAGCAGGAAGTCGGACACTGTCTGTGGGATCGAAAGTGCCCGATTCTAGGGGTAGTTCGGGGACGAACAGGGAGATCGCGCGCTCCCGCTCGCGATAGCTGCGCGCGTAGGTGAACAGCAGCACTTCCTGCCCTTGAAACGTCGCCCCGCTCCGGTTCACAGAGCCGGCGACGACCGGTTCAGTCGCACCCGGCAACCACACCCAGACGAAGAGCTGCTCCCGGGATCTAGAAGTCGTCACTGATCTGAACCCTTTCGCGACGGATCCGGGCGGGCAGAAGAGCAAGTCGCTGGCGTTCGCGAATGGCCAGGTCTTCCAGATCGGCCGGGTCGACGCTGAACAGCGGGACCCCGCAGAGCACGGCGGCCTCGAACACCGTGCCGATGGCGGTGCCAGGAACCCCGCGCTCGATATTGCTGACCAACGGAGCCCCTACCCCGAGTCGTTCGGCCAGGTCGGCAGCCGTCCAGCCACGCTGACGCCTGGCCATGGCAATCTGCGCACCGAACGCCACCAAAGCATGCTCAGTGGTCGGTAGATACGACCTGGCCTTCTTCACTCCAACCTCGCTTAAAACAACTTTTAGAGCTCTAACTGTTGTTTTAACAAAGGTACGCCCTTCGTGGTCAGATGCAAGACCCCAGGCCCTCAGCTCGACGAAGAGCTGGGTCAGCGGTTCGCGAGGTGAGCGAACTCGCCTCGACGGGGGGCACCCTCCAGCCATGTGGTGATCGCCCGCGGAGCCAGGATCAGGGTCGGCCGTTCACCGTGATCCTTGGTGTCACGGATCTCGGCACAGTTGCCATTCGGGTCGCTGGCGGACGCCTTGACCCAGCGACCGTCCCCGCTGATCAAGATCTTCGCTGCACCCGGCCCGGGAACGAGTATGGGAGCGAAAATTCTTATCGAAGAGGCAATCTCTTCCAGCGCAAGCATCGTGGTGAAGTCGTTCAGTTATCCGAGACTACGAATTTCCTGCTCGTACCAAGTCGGTCCGGCCCCGTCGTGTGCCCCGTTCCCATCCCTGCCAGGCCGATCAAGCGTAGGCGAAAATGTCGATTTCCTTCCATTGCGCCCAAGGGGCGCTGTATCGCGAAGGGTGTCCCGTGCGTAACGGGGATAGCGCCGGGCCGTCCGCCTCCGCAGTTCTTCTTCTGCGGGAAGGACGTTCCGCCATGCGTCAGATTCAGCACTCTCAGGGCCACCGCTGGACAACGACTTCCGTCGTCGATGAGGAGGCCATCGATCATGAGCGAATGATCGGTGTCGTCACCGGGGACGAGGTGTCGGTCCGCGTGGCCCAGCGCATCGATGTCGATCTCACGGCCGTGCCGGTCGGCATCCGGGCGAGCGCCCCTCGAATCACCCTGGGCGTGCTCTTCGAGATGACACCGCACCAGACCCGGGAGCTGGCCCACCATCTCTGGAAGGCCGCTTCCTTCGCCGAGGAGACCATGGACGTCCTTCGTCCGAAGCCCGTCATCGGGGCCTGAACCGTGAGCGCAGCGGTCCAGGGGGCCGCTGTCACTACTTCCTCCGCCACTTCCTCCGCCCAGCAGCCGCAGCTACACTCCGCCCCATGGCTAAGAGATTCCCTGTGGTCGCGCGCGGTTTCGACACCCGCCAGGTCGACGAGCTGTTCGACCGCGTGGAAGAGGCGATCGCGGGCGGCGACGCCGCCGCGAAGGCCGCTGTGCGCCAGGAACTCAGCGGCACCGTGTTCGAGTTCGCGGCGAAGGGGTACTCCCCCACCGATGTCGCCATGGGAGTGGATCAGCGGCTGTCCGCGCTGTCCTGAACGCAGCCCCAGCATGAGGGACGCCCCGCACACCGAGGTGTGCGGGGCGTCCCTCATTCGGTGGTTTCGGTGGGAGGCTCAGGCGGGAACCGACCGTACCCGGCCGCTGCCCAGCTCGTAGGTGGCCGCGACAATGCCGAGACCGTTCTTCTCCACGGCGTCGCGCACGATGCTGGAGCGGTTCTGCAGGAGCTCCGCGGTGGAGCGGGCGTGGTAGCGGGACAGGTCGTCGAGGTCGGTCAGGCCGGACTGCTGGCCGCTGGCGATGTCGCAGGACAGGCGCTCCACGATGTCGCGGATGTAACCGCCGGGCACCGTGCCCTGAGCGAGGGTCTTGGCGGTGGCCGCCACCGCGCCGCAGCTGTCGTGCCCGAGCACGACCACCAGGTCGACACCGAGCACGGCCACGGCGTACTCGACCGAGCCGAGCACGGCGTCGTCGACGGCGTGGCCGGCCGTGCGGACCACGAAGATGTCGCCCAGGCCCTGGTCGAACAGCAGTTCGGTGGGCAGCCGGGAGTCGGCGCAACCGAGCACCATGGCGAACGGGGCCTGGCCCTGCACGAGGCTCGCCCGGCGCTCCGGGGTCCGGGAGAGCGCCGCCCCGCTGAGACCACTGGCCCAGCGCTGGTTACCCTCCTCCAGACGCTGCCACGCCGTGTCGGCCCGCTGCTGGTCCGGGGCCTGCTGCTCGGGCGCCCGCCGCTGGCCGGGTACCGCCTTCAACCCCTTGGCCTTCGCCTTGGACTTGTCCGCCTTCTTGGCCGACTTTCCCTTGCCGGAGTCGATCTTCGCGCTTGCAGGGGTCATATCTCTTTTCGCCCTTCAGGGACAGGGGGTCGGGGACCAGAGCCGGCGGGTCGTCGGGCCTGGCAGCACAGGGACAGACGGGACAGATGGCGACGGGTCATTCGAGGATGGTGCGGGTCATGGTGGCCTGGTCGCTGAGAACGCCCTGGATCAGTTGCTGGGTCTGGTTGATCTCGTCGACGGCGTGGTGGATGTCGGAGAGCGAACTGATGACGGCCTGCACCCGGCTCTGGATGGTATTGACCCGCTCGCTGACGTTGGTCGTGGCCCGTTCGGTCTCGCCCGAGAGCTCCTTGACCTCCTCGGCGACGACCGCGAACCCCTTGCCCGACTGACCCGCCCGGGCTGCCTCGATGGTGGCGTTCAGCGCCAGCAGCTTGGTCTGCGCGGCGATGGTCTGGATGTCCTGCACCACCTTGCTGATCTCGGCGCTGGCCTGCCCGAGCGCGGCGACCTGGGTGTTGGCCTCCTCGGTGAGCCGACCACCCCGCGAGGCGACCTCGGAGGCGGAGACGACGTTGCGCTCCACCTCTCCGATCGACTCCATCAGCTTTTCACCGGCGCTCTTCAGCTGCCGGCTCGCGCCGAACCGTTCCATCGCCTGACCGATCAGGAAGGCGGTGTTGCGCAGGGCCATCTCCCGGCTCTTGGCCATGATCAGGGTGCGCGTGGCGAAGAAGTCGATGGTGCCGATGAATCGGCCGTTCACCGTGATCGGCAGGCAGACACCCGATTTCACGCCGGCCCGCTGTGCGGCCGGCCGCCGCACGCAGTCGGTCAGTTCACCGAGGTCCTCGACGAAGACGAAGTCGTTGCGGGCCCAGGCCCGGCCCGAGAGCCCGATGCCCTGGGCGAAGGACGCCGAGAGGGTCACGTCGCGGAATTCCGAGTTGACGTCACCCGATTCCTTGGCGAAGCGCAGTACCTGCGCCTCTTCGTCAAGACGCCAGAAAGAGCCGTACTGCCAGTCGAAGTCGCGCCGGATGGTCTCCATCGCCACCCGCAGGGCATCGTCGTCGCTGGTGGCGGTGGTCAGCTCCCGGATGACGGTCGAGACCAGGTCGACGTCCTGGGCGGCCTTCTCCTGGCGTACCGCCTCGTGCAGACGCTCGAGGGCCGAGGAGACCAGCACACCGATCGCCCGCAGCACCGCCAGGCGGTCCTGCGAGAGGCTGAGCACCTCGGTGGTGAAGAAGTCCATGGTGCCGACCACATCGCCCTGCTCGAACAGGGGAAAGCAGATACCGCTACGCACACCCTGTTTCATCGCGACCGGGGCGCGGACACAGTCGGTCATGGTGCCCAGGTCCTCGACGAAGACCAGGTCACGCTGCCGCCAGGCCCGGCCGGAGAGGCCGACGCCCTCGGCGAAGGAAGCCTCGAGCGTGACCGCCTTGAACTCCGGACCGACGTCACCGCTGTCCAGGGCGAACCGCAGCACCTCCGCCGTGGCGTCGCGCACCCAGTAGGACCCGTAGGCCCAGCCGAAGTGCTGCCGCACCACCTCGAGAGAGGTCTTCACCGCCTGCTCAGGAGTGGTTGCCTGGCCGAGCTTGGTCACCATGTCGGTGACAGCCACGACGTCCGCATGGGCTTCACGGGCCGACTGCTGGACCGACATGGCCGCATTGCTGGGCGATAGCTTGAACACTCACTGCTCCACTCGAAGAAGGCGGACCCCGGCCCGGATCTCCTGCATTCTTCGGCGTCACCCGGTCGGCCCTGAGCCAATTCGGCCCCTGTTTTTTGACCGGGCGGCGCGCGGGCACCCACGAACAGCCCTCGATCTACCCGTTCGGCCTCCGGGCATAACCCGGTGGTAGCCGTGGTTGAGTGCGTCAGTCACAATGTAGTTGATTACTCAATCATCAGGAGGACAGCGTCATGAGCGAACTCGTCATGGGTCTCGACACCTTCGGCGAGGTGCCGGTGGACGACTCCGGGGTCCTGGTCTCCCAGGCCGCGGCGATCCGGCAGGTACTCGACGAGGCCGTCATCGCCGACCAGACCGGCGTGGACGTCATCGCGCTCGGCGAGCACCACCGCTCCGAGTACGCGATCTCCAGCCCGGAGACGCTCCTGGCCGGCATCGCCACCCGCACCGAGCGGATCAAGCTGGCCACCGCCGTGACCGTGCTCAGCTCCGACGACCCGGTGCGCGTGTTCCAGCGGTTCGCCACCGTCGACGCCCTCAGCAACGGACGCGCCCAGGCGATCCTCGGGCGGGGCTCCTTCACCGAGTCCTTCCCCCTGTTCGGCTACGACCTCGCCGACTACGACGTGCTGTTCGAGGAGAAGCTCGACCTGTTCGTGAAGCTCCTCGACGAGAAGCCGGTCGACTGGACCGGCACCACGCGCCCTGCCCTGAAGAACGCCGACGTGTTCCCGAAGACCGAGGGCCGCCTGGACACCTGGGTCGGCGTCGGCGGTTCCCCGCAGTCGGTCGTGCGCACCGCCCAGTACGGCCTCAAGCTGATGCTCGCCATCATCGGCGGCCCGGCCGAGCGGTTCGCGCCCTATGTCGACCTGTACCAGAGGGCGGCGCAGGAGCTCGGAACCACCGCCCACCCCGTCGGCATGCACTCGCACGGCTTCATCGCCGACACCGACGAGCAGGCCAAGGAGCTGTACTACGGCCCGTACAAGGCCGGGCGCGACAAGATCGGCGCCGACCGCGGCTGGCCGCCCGTGACCCGGGCCCAGTTCGAGTCCGAGGTTGAGGGCGGCTCCCTCTACCTGGGCTCCCCCGAGACCGTCGCGCGCCGCATCGCCGCCTCCGTCAAGGCGCTCGGCGTGGGCCGTTTCGACCTGACCTACACCGGCGGCCCGCTGCCGGCCAGTGCCCGTTCCCGCACCGTGGAGCTCTACGGCACCAAGGTCGTCCCCCTGGTCCGCGACATGCTGGAAGGCTAGGAAAATGACCACCCCCAGCATCCCCGGCACTCTCGGCATCCTGGGCGCCGGGAAGGTCGGCACCGTCCTGGCCCGCCTGGCCGTCGCGGCCGGCTACGACGTCCTCATCTCCGGTTCGGGCGACCCGTCGAAGATCTCGCTCATCATCGGCGTTCTCGCTCCCGGAGCGCAGGCGCTCACCTCGGACGAAGTGGCGCAGCGCGCCGACATCGTTGTGCTGGCCATGCCTCTGGGCAAGTACCGCACCATCCCGGTGGACGCGCTGAGCGGCAAGCTGGTGGTGGACGCCATGAACTACTGGTGGGAGGTGGACGGGGTGCGTGACGACCTCACCGACCCGCGCACCACCTCCAGTGAGGTCGTGCAGGAGTACCTGCCCACGTCGAGGGTGGTGAAAGCTTTCAACCACATGGGTTATCACGACCTGGAGGGCGGTTCTCGGCCCGCCGGAAGCCCCGACCGCACGGCGATCGCGCTGGCGGGCGACCGGGAGGACGATGTGCGCACCGTCGCTTCCCTGGTGGACGACCTGGGTTTCGACCCGGTCGAGGTGAGCCCGCTCGCCGAGGGCGTGCGGCTGCAGCCGGGCACCTCCCTGTTCGGGGCCAACACCGATGCGGCCACGATCCGGGCCCTGCTGGCGGAACCCTTCGAGCGGACGACCCAGCCCACCGTGCCGGAAGACCTCCGCTGAGCCGCTCGGTGCCGAATCGTGCTTCAGGTGAGCACGATTCGGCACCGGTGGATCAGTGGAGCCAGGTGGAACAGGCTGGTCGAGCTGGTCAGACCGGTCAGGCGCTGAGCACCCGCAACACCAGGGCCGCGACGGCGATCAGCCCGATCACGACCGCCGGCTGCCACTCCGGGTCACGGCTGCGCAGGTGCGCGATCACGGCGCCGGCGAAGTAGAGCACGACGCCGATGGCGGCGGCGACCCCGATCGGCCACCAGAACAGGCCGATGACCAGGCCGACGGCACCGGCCACCTCGAGCAGGCCGAGCACCCAGAGCAGATTCTCCGGCCAGCCGACCGTGCGGGAGACCTTGAGTCCCATCTCGCCGCGGGTGAACTTGCCGTAGGAAGAGGCGATCAGGAGAACGGCGAGAAGCACCGAGACGACTGCGGTGGCGATGAACATCAGGAGGTTTCCTTCACGGACGAGGTGACGGCGATCTGGAGCGGCCACTCCAGTTGATGATGGCGAGCATAACTGGAGTGCCCTATCCAGATATTCCGGGTCCCGGTAATCTGTCTCCGTGACGAGGGCCGACGCAGTGCGCAACCGGGAGCGGATCATCTCCGCCGCCGCTGAGGCCTTCGCCGACCTGGGCCTGGATGCCTCGATGAACGAGGTCGCCCGGCGGGCCGGCGTGGGCATCGCCACCACGCTGCGCAACTTCGCCCATCGCGACGAGCTGATCGCCACGGTGTTCATCGACCGGATGCGCCGTTACGCCGACATCACCGAGACGGCCGCGGCCCTTCCCGATCCCTGGCAGGGCTTCCGGCAGTGCGTGACCGAGGTGTTCGAACTACAGGCCGGCGACCGGGGCTTCTCCCAGGTGCTGATCGGCAGCTTCCCCGCAGCTCCCGCGTTCGAGGCCGAACGGGCCCGCGCCTACCGAACTTTCGACGCACTCACCCGACGGGCCCAGGCCGCTGGACAGCTCCGCGCCGACTTCGTGCCCCACGACATGCCCCTGATGCTCATGGCCAATGCCGGGGTGATCAGCCGCACGATCGATCAGGCCCCGCACGCCTGGCGCCGCCTGACGGCCTACTTCCTGCAGTCGCTGTCGGCGGAGCACACCGAGCCGCTGCCCGCGCCGGTGACGACGCGCCAGCTCTATCTGGCCATGACGAGAACCTCAGACCTCGCGACGCCCCCGACCCGACCGGGATCGAGCGGTACCGGGGTAGCAGGCGGCGCCGCACCTCACCCAGCGCCCCGGTGACCCACCGGGGCGGCCATAAATCCCACCCTCACCATTTTTAGCACTCAGGGTGACGTGACAGTTACCCGTCATCTATGGTGTGCATGCTGGGCCAACAGCCACTCCGGGCCGAAAGCACCGGGAATTTCCCCGTGCCTCGGGCGCACTCGCCAATGCCGGGGACCCTTGAGTCACTGGTTCCGGAGAAGACATGTCCACCACCTTCCTTGGCCCGTTGCTGTCTCCACCCCGCGGCGAGATGGTCCTGGCCGGGTCTCCCGGACACCGGAATGACGATCCTCCGGAGCGACAGAAGCAGACCACCACGCAGGGCGCCCTGCTGGTGCTCGGACTCGTCAGGGCACCGGACGACACCCCTCTGGAGCACCCCCTCACCGAACTCCTGTTGCCCCATTACCGGAAACGACTCGCACGGGCCGTCCGCCGCGGAGATACCCTGTACCGGGTCGGCAGCACCCGGATCGGCGTGGTCTGTCTGGGGGTTTCCAACTGGTCACAGCTGAGCGAACTGCTGGCCCGCCTCCACCGAGCGGTGGGTCCGGCCGTTCCGCTCCCGGGTGCCGAAGGGTACGCCGCAGTTTCGATGACGGCCGTCCTCTCTGACGACGCCCTCCAGCGTCTGAGGTCTCTGCACCAGTCCGTGACGGAGTAGGGAGCAAGCCCGATGACCGCAGATTCCGAGGACGACCTCCAGGAAAGTCTGACCGCGCTGGCCGGGGCCCTGACCGGCGCCCAGCCACTGACAGTGACACTGCGGCACGTGGCCTCGCTCGCGGTCTCGGCGGTTCCGGGAGCCGATGGCGCCGGACTCACCCTGCTGGAACAGAGCGGTCCTGACACCATCGTCGCCAGTGCCGATTTCGTGGAAGAGGTAGACGCCGCGCAGTACGGCATCGGTGAGGGCCCCTGTCTGCTCGCCGTCGCGACGCGCACCACCCAGTGGTCCGGGTCGCTCGGCGGCGAGGAGGACCGCTGGCCACGCTTCGGGCCCCAGGCCGGGCGGATGGGCGTGCACAGTGCGCTCTCCGTGCCCCTCCTGCTCGGTGAGCGGGTGGTCGGAGCTCTCAACATCTATGCTCATGGGCGGGACGCGTTCGACCAGCACTCGATAGCGATCGGCGAGGAGTTCTCCGGGCCGGCCGCCGTCACCGCCTCGCACGCCCTTCTCCTGGAGGAGAGCCGTCGGATGACGGCGCACCTGCAAAAGGCTCTCACCAGCCGGGCGACCATCGACCAAGCCATCGGGATCGTTCTGAGCCGCACCGGCAAGACTCCGCACGAAGCCTTCGAGGTGCTGCGCCGGCAGAGCCAGCAGGACCACATCAAGCTCAGCGATGTCGCCGCCCAGGTGGTCGAACAAGCGCTGGCCCGGGCTCGGTCCGGCACCCGGAGCCGGCCGAGAATCCCGGGCCCGGTGATACGAGGTGACTGACACAGCTACGGTCTGCTTCTCGACCCTGATCCGACGGCTGGTCCCCGGAGCAAGGTCGAGCAGACCGCTAGGGAGCGAGACGACATGACAGCAGATCCCGAACGGGACCTGCGGGACAGCCTGGCCGGGCTGTCCCGGATCCTGACGGGAACCCAGCCGCTGGCGCAGACGCTGCTCCAGGTGGCCAGGTTCGCGGTGTCCGCGATCCCGGGCGCCGACGGCGCCGGACTCACGGTGCTCGAGCGGCAGGGCCCGGACACGATGGTGGCCAGCAACGATCTCGTGCGCGCGGTCGACGCCGTGCAGTACGGCATCGGTGAAGGTCCGTGTCTGCTCGCTGTGGAGTCCCGGTCCACCCAGCGCTCCGGGTCGCTCGACGGTGAAGTGAGATGGCCGAGCTTCGGGCCGCAGGCCGGCCGGCTGGGCGTGCACAGCGCCCTGTCACTGCCTCTGCTCGTCGCCGGCCGGCCGGTCGGGGCCCTGAACGTCTACGGTCGGGCCCACGATGCCTTCACCGAGCAATCTGCCGTCATCGGCGAGGCTTTCGCCGAGCCGGCGGCCATCACGGCGTCCCAGGCTCTCCTCCTGGAGGAGAGCCGCCGGGTGGCGGCCCAGCTGGAACAGGCCATGGCCGACCGGACGAGCATCGATCAGGCCATCGGCATTCTGATGAGCCGTACCGGCACGACGGCCGACGAGGCGTACGAAGCTCTTCGCCGGAGGAGTACCCAGGACAGCATCGACCTCAGTGAACTCGCGGCCCAGATCGTGGTTCAGGCTCACGCCCGGGCCCGCGCCCGGCCGAAGAACCCGGAATAGCCCTCCCGTACAGCATGAACACGGGCACCTCTCCTGCCCGTCGCCGCCAATGAACCGGCTCGGCGCGCTCCGCGGCGCAGGTCCGGTAACAGGCACCCACCGTGCCTCGGGAAGAGCAATTTATGGATCTGGCCGACGACACCGTGGCTCGGCTGACCGAACTCGCCGAGCTCAGCGGCGCAGACCTCGTGCTGCTGTTCCGCGACCTCGTACGCTCCGCCGTAGCCACGAGTTCGTCCTGTGTCGCGGTGATCATCAGTCTCGGTCAGGAAGCGCCGTTCTACGCGCTCGACGACCGGCTCCGCTCCCGTTCCGCCGTCGTGCGTTCGTCATTGCGCGCCCAGATCGCCACCACCGGCCCCGGCCGACACGTTCACCAGGTCATCTTTCTCGCCGAGGTCCCCTCCGAGTACAGCCACCTGACCGCCCTGCCGCTCGCCAGTTTCGCCTCGTCCACCGGCAAACTCGATCGGCTGATCATCGACGGCGACCTGGACGCCGCGAAACTCCTGCTCACCGACGACCCCTCGATCACAGGGCCCCGGAAGACACCCACCGAGCGGCTGCGCACGATCGATCAGGCCATCGGCTTCCTGCTCGACCGCGGCCTGACGCCCGACGAGGGACACCAGAAGCTGGCGGAACAGGCCCTGGCCGACGGCAACGACATCTACGACCAGGCCCTCGCGGTGCTGGGCCAGGCCGGCAACGACCCCTGAGAAGGGCTTCAGGACCCGATGTATTCGGCCAGGTGCCGTCCGGTCAGGGTGGACCGGGCGGCCACCAGGTCGGCCGGGGTGCCCTCGAACACGACGGCGCCCCCGTCGTGACCCGCGCCCGGGCCGAGGTCGATGATCCAGTCGGCGTGGGCCATCACGGCCTGGTGGTGCTCGATGACGATCACCGACTTACCCGCGTCGACCAGACGGTCGAGCAGGCCGAGAAGCTGCTCCACATCGGCCAGGTGCAGACCGGTGGTGGGCTCGTCGAGGATGTAGACGCCGCCCTTCTCCCCCATGTGCACGGCCAGTTTCAACCGCTGGCGCTCACCGCCCGACAGCGTGGTGAGGGGCTGCCCCAGTGTGAGATAGCCCAGACCGACGTCGACCATCCGGTCCAGGATCTTGTGTGCAGCGGGCAATTTCGCCTCACCGTCGGCGAAGAACCGCTCCGCCTCGGCGACCGGCAGGGTGAGCACCTCACTGATGTTGAGGCCGCCCAGCCGGTACTCGAGCACGGACGCCTGGAAGCGGCGGCCCTCGCACTCGTCGCACGGGGTGGAAACTCCGGCCATCATCGCCAGGTCGGTGTAGATCACCCCGTTGCCGTTGCAGACGGGGCAGGCACCCTCCGAGTTGGAACTGAAAAGCGCCGGTTTCACCCCGTTGGCCTTGGCGAAGGCCTTGCGGATCGGCTCCAGCACACCGCTGTACGTGGCCGGGTTGCTGCGCCGCGACCCGCGGATCGCGCTCTGGTCGATGGCGACCACGTCATCCAGCGGGGCGACCGAACCATGGATGAGTGAGCTCTTGCCCGACCCGGCCACCCCGGTGACCACCACCAGCACACCCAGGGGGACATCAACGTCCACCATTTTGAGGTTATTGGCATCGGCACCACGGATCTGGAGGACCTCGGAAGCCTCCCGCACGGTCTCCTTCAGGGTGGAACGGTCGTCGAGGTGCCGGCCGGTGAGCGTGTCGCTGCCTCGCAGACCCTCCACCGTGCCCTCGTAAACCACCTGCCCGCCGGCGGTTCCCGCGCGCGGGCCGAGGTCGACCACGTGGTCGGCGATCGCGATGGCCTCGGGCTTGTGTTCCACCACCAGCACCGTGTTGCCCTTGTCGCGCAGCTCGATCAGCAGCTTGTTCATCCGCTCGATGTCGTGCGGGTGCAGGCCGATCGTGGGCTCGTCGAACACGTAGGTGACGTCGGTGAGCGCCGAGCCGAGGTGCCGGATCATCTTGGTGCGCTGCGACTCCCCGCCCGAGAGGGTGCCGGACGGCCGGTCCAGGCTGAGGTAGCCCAGGCCGATCTCGACGAACGAGTCGAGTGTGTGGCGCAGCTTGCCGAGCAGCGGAGCCACGCTCGGCTCCTTCAGCTTGCTCACCCACTCCGCCAGATCGCTGATCTGCATGGTCGCCGCGTCCGCGATGCTGATGCCCTTGATCTTCACCGAGCGGGCGCCCTCGGCGAGCCGGGTGCCGTCGCACTCCGGGCAGGTGGTGAAGGTGACGGCGCGCTCGACGAACGCGCGGATGTGCGGCTGCATCGAGTCGACGTCTTTGGAGAGTATCGACTTCTGGAGCTTCGGGATCAGGCCCTCGTAGGTCAGGTTGATGCCCTCGACCTTGATCTTCGTCGGCTCCTTGTACAGCAGGTCGTGCAGCTCGCGCTTGTTGTACTTGCTGATCGGCTTGTCCAGGTCGAAATACCCGCACCCGGCGAAGATCCGGCCGAACCAGCCGTCCATGCTGTAACCGGGGATCGTGAAGGGGCTCTCGCTCAGCGACTTACTGCTGTCGTAGAGCTGGGTCAGATCGATGTCGTTGACCGAGCCCCGCCCCTCGCAGCGCGGGCACATCCCGCCGACACGGGTGAAGGTGGCTTTCGTGGCCCGGGTGGCGGCCCCCCGCTCGACCGTGACCGCCCCACTGCCCGACGCCGAGGCGACGTTGAACGAGAAGGCGCCCGGGCCGCCGATGTAGGGCTTGCCCAGACGGCTGAACAGGATGCGCAGCATGGCGTGCGCATCGGTGGCGGTGCCGACGGTGGAGCGCGGGTCGGCCCCCATCCGCTGCTGGTCGACGATGATCGCCGTGGTCAGGCCCTCGAGCACGTCCACGTCGGGCCGGGCCAGCGCCGGCATGAAGCCCTGCACGAAGCTGGAGTAGGTCTCGTTGATCAGGCGCTGTGACTCGGCGGCGATGGTGCCGAACACCAGGGAGCTCTTGCCCGATCCGGAAACGCCGGTGAAAACGGTCAGCCGCCGCTTGGGCAGCTCGACGCTGATGTCCTTGAGGTTGTTCACCCGGGCGCCGTGCACCCGGATGATCTCGTGGCTGTCGGCGACGTGCTCCTGCGGCGGCTGGGCTGCCTTGCTCATCGAGTCTCCAGATCGGTCGGCCTACCTCGGGGAGCATCGTTCCATGACAGCGTGCTGCTCCCCGATCACGCCACGACGCTAGTCGATGACCGCGACCCGGACTTCTCGATTCGTGAGCACGAGCAGGAGAAGGGGGCGTCCCCTCCCTCCCTTTGTTACCAGGGGGCGACGAGACGGGCTGGGCCGGGCAGGATCGGGGGGGTGCACAGGGATCAGATCGCGATGGACGCGGCCCAGGTCGCAGGGCTGGTGTCGGCGCAGTTTCCCCGGTGGGCCGGGTTGCCCGTGCGGCGGTTGTGGAGCAAGGGCACCGTGAATGCCGTCTTCCGGATCGGGGACGAGCTGGCGGCGCGGTTTCCGTTGCGGCCCGGTGACCCGCAGGAGACGGCGGACGGGTTCGCCCGTGAGGCCGAGGCGGCCCGGAAGCTGGCCGAGCACACCCGGTTCCGAGTTCCCCAGTCTCTCGCCCTCGGGGAGCCGGGGCTGGGGTATCCCCTGCCGTGGGCGGTACAGACCTGGCTCGACGGCCCCACCGGTAGCGAGGCCGATCCGTCCGGCAGCGCCGGATTCGCCGAAGACCTGGTCGAACTCGTCCGGGACCTGCGCGGCATCGGCACCGGTGGTCGCGCCTTCACCGGATCCGGGCGCGGTGGGAATCTTCCCGACCATGACGACTGGATGGAGAAATGTTTCGCGGAGAGCGGCGACATTCTCGATGTGCCTTCCTGGCGGCGTCGCTGGGAACACTGGCGGGAATTGCCGAGAACCGCTCCCGACACGATGAATCACGGCGACCTGATTCCCGGGAATGTTCTGGTCTCGCCGGAAGGCCGGCTCACCGGGGTCATCGACGTCGGTGGCTTCGGACCGGCCGATCCCGCACTTGACCTGATCTCCGCCTGGAGTCTGCTGGATGCGCAGACCCGGCCGATCCTGCGCGAAGGCCTGGACTGCGACGACCTGACCTGGGAACGCGGCCGGGCCTGGGCCTTCGAGCAGGCCATGGGCCTGGGCTGGTACTACGCGACGACCAACCCGGGGATGAGCCGGCTGGGCCTGCGCATGCTGGACCGGCTCGCCGAAACGTCTGACCTTTAGAGGTTCTCAATCGGAAGGCCATACCCCTCAAGATCACGGCACGTCACCAAATCAGGAAATCGGGGCCTGGCCATTACCCAGGGTTCCGATAAACCGACACCTGGAGCAGAATTCGGTTCGATGTCCGGCCGGAAAATCTGGGCCGATCCGCCGGAACGACTCAGGCCGCGTGGTAGCTTTCAGCGCCCATCCGCCGGACCGGTGTTTTTCGGTGCGGCCATTCTTCTTTCACCGCCGAAAGGACACGTGCGCCCGATGACCGCCCGCCGGGGTCTCCTCGCCTCCATCGTCACTGTGGCCGTGATCGCAGGCGGCCTCGTGGTCTGGCAGCAGGTCCGTTCGACGTGCCCGGACGCGTACAGCGCCGCCGTTACCTATCTGCCCGACGACGAAGTGGCGTTCAACGGCCGCGTCTGGCGCGCGACCCGCAGCACCATCAGCGAGAACCCGAGCAGTCGGGGTACGACCTGGGCCGACGCCGGCACCTGCTGAGCAGCCGCCGATCCGGGTCTGTCCGGTTCGGCGGCCGGTCACGTCACAGCAGGTTGAGCATGTGCTGCACCTGGGCCGACCGGGACTCGTGGATCCGCCCGGCCAGTTCGAGCACCCCACCGTTCTTTCCGTGGTCCGTCGCGTACTGGGCGATCTCGGCCCCGTTGCTCTGCTGGGCGAGCAGCAGGTTCAGGAACGTGGTCTGGAACCGGCTGCCCGAGGCTGACTTCAGGGCCTTGATATCGGCCTTGGTCAGCGTGCTGACGCCACCGTGCTCGGCGTGCATATCGGCGTCGGCCTCGGCCGGCTCGCCCCAGGCCTTGAGCCAGCCCGTCATCTCCGCCCGCTCATCGTTCTCCGTGCTGCTGATGGCCCCGATCAGCGCCGTGACCTCCTTCGACAGGGTGCCCCCGTCGGCCAGGGCCGCCAGCTTCGCCGTCTCCACCTCCCGCGCGATCATCATCTGCAGGAACATGACGTCGGCGGCGTTGTGCCCGGTCTCCCCTCCGTCACCGGGCTCCCCCTCGGTGGCCGACGCGGTGGCGTGCGACGAGTGCCCACCCGACGAGATCGACGCCGTGCCCTCGTCCGTGCTGCCGGTACTGATCGTGAGGCCGCCCGGCACGCTGCATCCCCCGAGCAGCAGCGCGGCCCCGGCCACCAGCGTGGCCATCGTCAAACTCCGCCCGAGAAGCCTCACTTCGGCAGCCACAGCGCGAGCACCGCGGAGGGCTCCCAGCCCGGCAGCGTGGTGTGCGACTGACGGCACTCGTAGGTCACACCCTCGTAGGTCACCGTGTCGCCGCGGTCGTACCAGGTCCAGTCCTTCCACTCCGCCCCGTCGGCCGGGGCCCCGGTCTCAGCGGGCTCGGTCGTAGCGGTGGCGGTGGGGGCCGAGGAAGCCGTCGGGGCCGGCGCCTGCGTCCCGCCGCCGGAGGGCGCGGTGGTGGTCTCGTCCGGCGTCGGGGTGGGCCCGTTCGAACCACCGCCCGAACCGCCGATGTTCACATCGACGCAGTTGTAGAAGGCGTTGACCGTGTCGGCGATGTTCCAGACCGCGAGAACCGTGTGCTCGCCGGAGTAGTCACTGAGGTCGACATCGTGCGAGACCGTCGCGTTGGGCTTGGCCCCCTGGTCGTCGAACGAGGCCACCTGCTGCCCGTCGACGTAGTACACCCAGGTGCTGGTCGAGTGCCGCGCGGTGAGGGTCCAGTTGAAGGTGACGTCGCCACCCACGTCGGTGGCCGGCCAGTCGCGCGACTCATCGTCCAGCACAGTGAAGTTCGCGTTACCCCCGCTGCACTTCTTCGACCCCTTGGGGGCCTCCACACTCTGTGGTTCGTACTGGATCGGGCCGCAGCCGGTGACGGCACCACTGGCGCACAGCGCCTGCCGGCTGGGTGGCGACGAGATGTAGCCGTGGGCACTGGCCGGACCGGCGAGAGCCACGCCGGCCAGGGCCGTGACCGTCGTCGCCAACGGCAGGACAATCTTTGGGCGCATGGTGGAGCACTCCTGTCAGGGATGGAGTGACCGGCGGATCGGGCCGGACAGACACCATCGTTCTCAGTCCGGGTCACCGATCTCAAGCCGACAACGATCATTTAAAGGGGCCTTGACCAGGCAATGAGCCTGGCGTACCCCTGGTAACACTTCGTGGTCGAAATTCTGCAACAACCGGTACTTTGCCCGGCACGCGACGTGACGGTGCGCAGATCAGAGACCGATTCGGGTCCGCGGCTCCGGACCGGGCCGGGGCAATCGGCCTGGCTAGGGCGCGAGCGGTCGAAAGGTTGCCCGCACCGCTGTGAAATCTTCCCCGCAATTTACGTTATGCACGCACCGGGATCATCGCCACCAACGCATTCTTGACACTCCCCGGACCTGCCCATGACCTGTTCCCGGGCAACCTTTTCGATGGTTGACAGGCCATATCAAGCTGACGAGGATTCACGACGCCACCCCACGGAATCGACCTGTTCTCCCCGGCAGCATCACTGCCCGGGGTAATTCCGTACGTCCGCCCTCGGGTGGCAACCGATGATCGGTGAGAGAAGGAATTCCGTGAGCCAACGTCGTCACCCCAACCGGCGCCGCACCGTCGCGATCGCCGCCGGGATCGCTGTGACCGGCAGCCTCGCAGCGGCCGGTACCAGCTTCGCCGTCGGTCGCTCCCAGAGCACGACCGCCGCGACCTCGTCCTCCGTCTCGGCCGCCGCCACCAAGGTGACCGTCGCCGGGCACCAGCTGGAGACGCTGGGCCGAGGCGCGATCAGTGTCCACTCCAGCACCGGGAACCTGGTGAGCTGGCGGCTCCTGGCCACCGACTCCAAGACCGCGTCGTTCGACGTCTACCGCAACGGCACACTGGTCAAGTCGGGTATCACCGGTTCCACGAACTACCTCGACAAGGGCGCCGCGGCCACCGCCACCTACACGGTGAAAACGGGGTCGACGACGGCGACGGTGCGCAACCTGTCGGACGGGTCGCTGCGTGTTCCGCTGAAGAAGCCCGCCGGCGGTACCGCCAAGGACGGCGTCGCGTACACCTACACCGCCAACGATGCCTCGGTGGCCGACCTCGACGGTGACGGCGAGTTCGAGATCGTGCTCAAGTGGGAACCGACCAACTCCAAGGACAACTCCCAGTCCGGCTACACGGGCAATGTCTACGTGGATGCCTACGAGCTCGACGGCACCCAGCTCTGGCGGATCGACCTGGGCAAGAACATCCGGGCCGGCGCGCACTACACGCAGTTCCAGGCCTACGACTACGACGGTGACGGCAAGGCCGAGGTCGCGATGAAGACGGCCGACGGCACCAAGGACGGCAAGGGCACGGTGATCGGCAGCTCGAGCGCCGACTACCGCAACAGCAGCGGCTACGTCCTCACCGGGCCCGAGTACCTGACCATGTTCAACGGCCAGACCGGCGCCGCCGCCTCGACCGTCAACTACATGCCCGCCCGCGGCACGGTCTCCAGCTGGGGCGACAGCTACGGCAACCGCGTCGACCGCTTCCTGGCCGGCACCGCCTACCTCAGCGGCAGCACGCCCAGCCTGATCGAGGCGCGCGGCTACTACACCCGCTCGGTCGTCACGGCCTGGGACTACAAGGGCGGAAAGCTCACCCAGCGCTGGCAGTTCGACTCCAGCAAGCAGACCACACCGGCCAACTGGGCCGGCCAGGGCAACCACCAGCTCTCCGTGGCCGACGTGGACAGCGACGGTAAAGACGAGATCATCTACGGCTCGATGGCTCTCGACGACACCGGCAAGGGCCTGTGGACGACGAAGCTGGGTCACGGCGACACCCTGCACGTGGGTGACCTGATCCCGACCCGCGCCGGCCTCGAGGTGTTCAAGGTCCGCGAGGAGAAGAACAGCGGCCCGGCCGACTTCATCGCCGACGCGGCCACCGGCGCGATCATCAGCAAGGCGGCCAGCTGCGGCTGCGACACCGGTCGCGGCGTCGCGGAAGACATCTACGCGGGCAGCGCGGGTGCCGAGCAGTGGTCGTCCAGCGTCGACGGCGTGCGCAACACCAGCGGCACCAAGATCGGCTCCAAGCCCAGTTCCACCAACTTCCTGGTGTGGTGGGACGGCGATCTCTCCCGCGAGCTGCTCGACAGCAACAAGATCAGCAAGTGGACGCCGACGGGCGAGACCCGTCTGCTGACCGCCTCGGGCGTTCACTCCAACAACAGCACCAAGGCCACGCCCTCGCTCTCGGGCGACATCCTCGGTGACTGGCGTGAAGAAGTGATCCTGCCGGAGTCGGACGACACCGCGCTGCGCATCTTCAGCACGCCGATCGAGACCTCCACCCGCCTGGTCACTCTCACCCAGGACTCGATGTACCGGGTGGCACTGGCCTGGCAGAACACCGCCTACAACCAGCCGCCGCACCTGAGCTACGCCCTCCAGAAGTAAGCCTCACAAGGGAAACAACCATGCAAGAGGACGAACCGGGTCTGGTGCGCGACGCCCAGGCCGGTGATCACGACGCCCTTCGGGAGCTCCTGGCCCGGTACGTTCCTCTGGTCTACAACCTCGTCGGCCGGTCGGTGAGCCGGCCGGCCGACGTGGACGACGTGACGCAGGAAGTGCTGCTGCGCGTCGTGCGGGACCTGTCCGGTCTGGAGAGCCCCGCCAGCTTCCGGTCGTGGCTCGTGACCATCACCGTGCACCAGATCGGTGATCACTTCCGTCGTCCCGTCACCGAGGTGCCCGCTCCGGTGAGCGACGACTGGCTTGCGGACGTCGGTGGGCGCGGCGAGATCTCGCTGGAGTTCGAGGATCTCGCCGTGCTCTGGCTGGATCTCAAGGGTCAGCACCGTGACCTGGTGCGGGCCGGTCAGTGGCTCGACGAGGAACACCGCGCCCTGCTCGCCCTCTGGTGGGAGGAATGCGCCGGGCGGATCACCCGCACCGAGATCGCCGCCGCGCTGGACCTGGGAGAGGCCCACACCGCGGTGCGCCTGCAACGCATGCGGGAACAGCTGGAGCAGTGCCGGGTCGCGGTGGTGGCATTGGAACGCCGGCCGCTCTGCGACGGCCTGGCCGCGGTCGTGACCGACTGGGACGGCGACCCGAACACGCTGTGGCGCAAGCGCATCACCAAGCATGTGCGCACCTGCGTGGTGTGCCTGCGGGAGGCCGAGCACCAGGTCCCGACCTCCCGGCTGATCGCCGGGCTGCAACTGCTGCCGCTGCCCGCCGCGCTCATCGCCGCGCTGGTGGAGAAGGGCCTGCTGACGGCGGAACAGTGGGAGGACGCCGAACTGGTGGCCGCCTCCACCGCCGGGCCCGACGACCCCGACGACCCCCGGCACGACCTGCCCGAGGATCACACCGCCTGGAGCACCGTGCGCTGGGCGGGTCGGGTCGCCACCGTGACCACCGCCGCCACCCTGCTGCTCTTCGTCGGTGGCTTCCTCTACGACGTGAGCCAGACCCCTCCGGTGCGGCAGGAGGTGCCCCGCGACACCTCGGCCGTGAGCGCCGCGCTGTCGACGATCTCCCCCACCCCGGCACCGGTCGCCACCTCGGCCGCCACCTCGGTGGGTCCGACACCCGAACCGACCAGGACGTCCCCTCGTAAGAAAGCCGTGGCCACCGACCGCTGCGCCCGCACGGGCGTCCCCGATGCGGTGTGGGCCGGCTGGACCATGCCGAACTCCGGTGAAGGTCTGCCGAACCAGCACCGCTACACGGTGCGCCAGGACGGCACGGTGGTGGACGAGGTGACCTGTCTGGTCTGGCAGCGCTCGAGCGCAGCGAACTCCTACACCTATGCGGGTGCCCAGAGTTACTGCAAGAACCTGAAGCTCGCAGGCGGCAACTGGAGCGTGCCGACCCGGGTCGAGCTGACCTCGCTGATCGACACCACCCGCTCCGGTCCGGCCATCGACACCAAGGCCTTCCCCGACACCCCCGTGGCCTTCTTCTGGACGTCGTCCCCGTGGGCCACGGAGCACGATCCGGCCTTCGCCTGGATCGTGAACTTCTTCGAGGGACTGACCAGCAACGCGGCCGACCAGTCGGGCAAGTTCGCGGTGCGCTGCGTGCAGTCCCCAGCCGGCTCCGGGGCGGTGAAATACACGATCGCCGACGGTCAGGTCAAAGACCCGATGACCGGCCTGGTCTGGCAGCGCGCCAGCTCGAGCTCGATGGCCGCACCGAAGGCCTCCGCCTACTGCTCGAACCTTGCCCTGGGTGGCAAGAAGTGGCGACTGCCGGGCGTCCAGGAACTCGCCACCCTGGTCGACGAATCGCTCGTCGGGCCGGCGATCAACCGGAAGGCCTTCCCCGACACCCCGGCTCGCGGCTGGTACTGGGCCGCGAACCGGGCTGCCCCGGAGAAGGATTCACACTGGGCACTGAACTACGACGACGGGTACTCGAACTACCGGGACCTGACGTCGGGTGTGGTGCGCTGCGTCAGATCTTCGTGAGCCGTACCGGCAGGGTGGACGAGCTGTTCGAGAACAGCGACGGGATCGGCACCAGGTCGTTCTCGTCCACGGCCAGTTCGATGTCCGGGAACCGCTCGAAAACAGCCGGGATCGCGAGGTTTCCCTCCATCCGGCCGAGGGCCGCGCCCACGCAGACATGCGCGCCCCCGCCGAAGGCCAGGTTCTTGCGCTGTTCCCGGGTGATGTCGAACTCGCCGGCGTCGGCACCGTGCTGCTTCTCGTCGCGGCCGACGGCGCTGTAGGGCGCCATGACGGCCTCGCCCTTCGGGATCGTGACCCCGGCGATCTCGACGTCTTCCAGCGGATAGCGGAACGGGAAGTTGCCGATCGGCGCGTCCCACCGCAGTGTCTCCTCGACCACCCCGGCCCATTCCCGAGGCCCTCCGGCGACCGCGATCTTCCGCTGGTCGGGGTGGGTGCACAGGGCCCGCACGGCGTTGGTGATCAGGGCCACCGTGGTCTCCTGGCCGGCGCCGAGCATGATCAGCAGGGTGCCGACCAGCTCCTCGTCGCTCACGGCCTGCGGGTCTTCGGCCTGCGTCGCGATCAGGGCGCTGGTCAGGTCGGGGCCCGGGTGCTCACGCCGGTACTGCACCTGGTTCGCCAGCAGCTGGTACAGGCCCATCTGGTTGGCCAGCACCTGCTCGGGGGTCAGGTCAGACCGGAAGACGTTGTCCATGAACGCCTTCAGATCAGGCCGGGACTCCTCGGGCAGGCCCATCAGCTCGGAGATGACCAGCACCGGCACCACGTCGGAGTAGTACTTGCGCAGGTCGACCACCCCGTCCTCGTCGACGTGGCCGGGCAGCTCGTCGAGCAGACGGGTGACGATCTCCTCGACGCGCGGGCGCAGCGCCTCGACCCGGCGCGGCGTCAGCGTGCCGGTGACCAGCTTGCGCAGGCGGCGGTGCTCAGACCCGTCGGCGGTGAGCATGTTCGTCACCTTGACCATGCCGATCAGCGGCCAGTCGTCGCCCACGTGACCGGATTGGATGTCGTTCCAGTTCTGCCAGTTCTTGCTGAACCGGGGGTCGTTGATCACCTCGGTGAGCAGCGCGTGATCGGCGATGCTCCAGGCGATCACGTCACCGGGGAGCTTGACCCGCACCACCGGGCCGAGTTCCCGCAACCGGGCCGCCTCGCCCTGGTGGTCACGGCCGACCGGGTCGAGTTCTACAAGGGGGATCGTACTTTCGGACAAAGTGGCCTCCTGGCAAGGTGATTTTGTCTGAGCCCCGGTCTCTTCCGTGAGCCGGGTCAGCTACGGGCCAGTGGTGCGTTCAGGGCCACCGTGGAGAACTCGACCGGCAGGGCCGTGGGAACCCGGGTCCAGGGTGAGGGGAACCAGGTGAGTTCTTCCGCGGGGATACTCAACCGCATGTCGGGTAGCAGATTCAGCACGGTGCCGACCGCCGTGCGCACGATCACCCGGGCCGGCACCCGGGCCGGGCAGGAGTGCGGACCGGCGGCGAAGGCCAGGTGGGCGCGGTTGCCCGGCTCGGCCACCGGGCCGTGGCCGGTCTGCATCATCGGGTCGTCGACGACAGCACCCAGCCCGAGCACCACCACGTCGCCCTCGAGGATCTTCTGACCGCCGAGTTCGGTGTCCTGCAGGGCATAACGAGCGGGCATGACGTTCATCGGGGGTTCCCGCCAGAGCGCCTCGTCCAGGGCGTCGTCCACCCCCAGGCTGCCGCCGCGCAACTGGGCCGAGAACCGCGGGTCGGTGAGCAGCAGGCGCAGCGTGTGCGCGATCCACGAGGTCATCGTCTCGTTGCCGGCCCCGATCAGCGGGACCAGCGACTGCACGCGCTCCTCGAGACTCGTCATCGACTCGTGCCGCACGATCACGCTGGTGACGTCGTGGCGGGCCGGGCCGTCCTGGCGGCTCTGCACCAGGTCGACGAGGATCTGGTCGAACGCACGGTCACCGAGTTGCGAGTCGGTCTGGCTGCCGAACAACGCGATCAGGGCGCGGCGCAGCTCCTGGCCGCCCTCCCGGTCGAGCCCGAACAGGCTGGCCAGGGCCAGGGTGGGGATCACCTGGGCGTACTCGGAGATCAGGTCGGCCGCACCGCGTTCGGAGAACCCGGCGATCAGGTCGGCGCACATCTCCTCGACCTCGCGGCGGATCGCCCGCTGGTCGATGCCCGCGATCGCCTCGTCGACGGGTCGGCGCAGCCGGCGGTGTTCCTCGCCGTCGGCCTGGAAGAGGTTGGGCCGCCAGCCCATCATCGGCAGCAGACCCGAGTCCGGAGCCACCACACCGTCGTTCAGGTCACGCCAGTGACGGGCGTCGTGGCTGAACAGGCGTTCGTCGCGGGTGACCGTGAGCAGCTCGCGGTAGCCCATCACCAGCCAGGCTGCCACGCCCGGCTCCAGCTCGACCTTCACCACCGGGCCGTGCTCGTCGCGCAGGCGGCGGAAGACGACGCGGTGGTCAGGCGCACCGGTCGCCTCGATCAGGGGCAGGAGAGGCGGGTGCGCGTGAGCCGGGCAGCCGGGAGGCGGTGAAGTGGTCACGTGGCGTACTCCTGGGCGGAACGCGGGTCGTGGGTGGCGACGTACTCGACCAGGGCGAGCAGGGCGCCGGCCGAGGACTTGCGGTCACGGGCGTCACAGTCGACGACCGGGGTGTCGGGCAGGAGATCGAGCGCCGACGCGACCTCGTCCAGCGTGACGTCAGGGCTGTCGGGGAAGCGGTTGACCGCGACCGCGAACGGCAGGTCGCGCTCCTCCAGCTGCTCCAGGACATCGAAACTCTGTTCCAGACGCCGCACATCGACTATCACCAGCACCCCGATGGCGCCCACGGCGAGGTCGGTCCACAGATCCCAGAACCGCCGCTGGCCGGGCGCCCCGAACAGGTAGAGCACCAGTTCAGAGTTGATGGTGATGCGGCCGAAGTCCATGGCGACGGTGGTGGTGCGCTTGTCGCTGTTCACGGCGAGATGGTCCACCCCGACGCTGGCCTCGGTCATCACCTCCTCGGTGCGCAGCGGGGTGATCTCACTGACGGAACCGACGAGGGTCGTCTTGCCGACGGCGAACGCGCCGACGACGAGGATCTTCGCGGAGCGGATGACGGTGTCGGGCAGATACCGGTCAGCGGATCCCGCGGAGTCCATGCAGCACCTCCTGCAGGAGCTGGGAGTCGGGAGCGGCCTGCTTCGGGGTACCCGAGCGGGCCGAGAGGTATCCGGCGTCGATGAGGTCGGAGGCCAGCACACCGACCACACTCACCGGCAGGTCGAGATGGGCGCAGGCCTCGACCAGGGAGATGAGGCGTGCACACATCTGCACCAGCGCCCGCTCCTCCCGGGAGGCCGTGACCGGCAGCTCCCGGGTGGGATCGGGTGCGATGAGCAGAGTCTCCACACCGACCGTGTTACGGGTGGCGCGGGCCCGGCCCCGGGTGATGACGTAGGGACGCAGGGCCCGCGCCGAGAAGTCTGGTTCCCCAGACCTCGTCACTGGACGGGTTCCTGGCGGGCCGGACTGCTGAGGTTCGCGGCGCCGATCTTCAGTACCTGGGCCTGCATCGCGCGGGCCACCTGGCGGGGGTCGACCACCGGGTCGGCGACGACGGCCAGATGGGCACCGTCGGCGCTGCGCAGGAACAGGAAACCACCGTCGAACTCGATCATCTGGTGGCGTACGAGGCCGTCACCGGTGCCGAACTCGTGGCCGAGGGCACGCCCCAGCGACTGCAGCCCGGAACAGGTCGCAGCCAGTCGCTCGGCCCGGTCGCGCGCGAGGCCCGGTGAGCCGGCCAGGAGCAGGCCGTCCACACTGAAGACCACGACGTCTCGCACGCCCGGGACGATGCTCACCTCGGCGATCATCCAGCCGCGGTCCTGCTGTCCGTAGTTCTGCGAGTCGCTCATCCCTGGGCGGCGTCCTTCCCGGCGGTCGAGGGTTTCACGTTCCCCTCGAGATCGAAGTCATGCGTGGTCGGGGTGCTCGTGGGTTCTGGCGACGGGTTCTCCGTCGGGTCAGCACCGGCCGGAGCGACGGGGGTCACCGGGATCGGCTGGGACCCCTCGAAGAACCGCTCCATCCAGTCGCCTGCCTCTTCGGGGGCGACCTCAGGGGCGGACGGGACCACGGGCCGGGGTCGGCCGGCCGCAGTTTCTCCTCCGGAACGGCCCGCGTCTTTCCGTCGGGCCGAACGTCGTTGCGGCAGGCGCACTTCCGATCCGTCGCCGGATCCGAACAGGTCTTCGGCCGACGCGAGGCCGACCGCTGGGGCAACGCGGGTGTCGATGAGTTTCGGGGTGGCAGGCGCCTCGGGCGGCGCCGGCTCGGGTTCCGCCGCGGGTTTCGGGTCACGGACGGACGCGGGGGCCGGCAGTTCGACCGTCTCCACCAGGGCTGCGGGAACCAGCACCACGGCCCGCACGCCACCGTAGGGCGAGATGCCCAGGTCTACGGTGAACCCGTGACGGCGGGCGAAACGACCGACGACGGCGAAGCCGGTCTGCGGGATCTCGCCGACGTCGCCGACGCCCAGCAGACGACGGCCCGAGACGATCTCCCGGGCCTGCGCCAGGCGGTACTCGTCCAGGCCGAAACCGCTGTCGTCGATCTCGATCACGGCGCCGCGCTGCACACCGCGCACCGATACGGCGACCGGGGCGGACGGGGCGGAGTACTCGGTGGCGTTGGCCAGCAGCTCGGCCACCAGGTGGATGAGCGGCTCGACGACCGACGGGACGACGGCCGCGGTCTGGTCTCCGGTCACCTGGACCCGGCCGAAGGCGACGATGCGCCCCGAGGCGGCGCGCACCACGTCGACCAGAGCCAGTGCGGCGGGCCACTGCTGGCCCGGCCACTCGTCGCACAGCACCTTCACGCTCTGGGCGTGGCGGGCCTGCTGGGTGGCGGCGTGGTCGACGCGCATCGTGGTCTCGAGCAGGGCCGGGTCACCCGGGTGCTGCTCGGCCAGGCCACTCATGGCCTGCTGGATGCGGTGGGCCGAGGTCTGTACCCGCCCGGCCAGTTCGACCAGGGCCAGGCGCCGCGACTCCTCGCGCTCGACCAGCGCGGAGGTCACCTGCGAGAGCAGGTCGTCGATCGTGGTCGAGGCCTCCGGCAGCAGGTCGGCGGTGTACCGGGCGCCGGGCACGTCACGACCGGCCAGGGCCGCGGGCAGCCGCACCTTCACCAGGTGTTCCAGTTCGTGCTGCATCTGGGCCAGGCGCTGCCGGTCGAAGGCGGCCGTGGCCTCGATCTCGGCGAGACGGGACGGCGAGGGGGCCGACGGGAGGGCGGGGGTGTGGGTGGCATTGTGGGTGCCGGTGTGAGGGCCGAACGTGGGGGCCTGTGCCGGGGGCCAGGAGATCGCGCCGCGGTGGCGGGCCCAGGCCGCGGCTCCCGCGACCAGCGCCCCGACCAGCCACGGGGACGGGGAACGACGAGGAGATCGCGCTGGACTCGTCAATGGACACCCTTCATCGCCGATGGTCGGATCAAGCGTTCAGGTAAATCCCATACGCAAATGGCGGTCTTCGAGCCGACCTATATACGCCGTATCGGACTAATGGGCGGAAAACCTAGCACAGGTGTCTTGGAGACCGACCACCCGTAGGCTGGGCACGTGGATACGGCAGAGGTACGACTGGACGTCTGGGTCTCGTCCGTACGGCTGTTCAAGACCCGGTCGGCGGCCTCGACCGCCTGCCGCGGCGGGCACGTGTCGGTCAACGGCCATAAGGCGAAACCGTCGACGGTGGTGCGCGTGGGCGACAAGGTGGAGGCGGTCACGCCCGGCGGTGAGCGCATCGCGATCGTGCGCAAGCTGATCCAGAAGCGGGTGGGCGCGGCCGTGGCCGTGACCTGTTTCGAAGACCTGACGCCTGCTCCCCCGCCGAAGGAGGAGATCGTGCACGTGGCCGTGCGCGATCGCGGGGCGGGCCGGCCGACCAAGCGCGAACGCCGCCAGCTCGACGCCTTCCGGATCCAGTAGGGCCTCACCTCCCCGGAGCGCGCCCTCGCTCCCACCGGCCGGAGCTCAACCCCCTCACGGGTGACCCGATGAACGAAGATCGGCTTCACCGGGAGGACCCTGCTCATGCAGCTGCGGCCGTTCCGGATCGGCCGCAGCGGTGGCCCTCGACGCCTCGTCCCAGGAGTTGCCGGACGTGGTGCGCCGGTTCCGGGTGTAAACGACCAAAGGGGACAGCCTTGATGTCCGCATACGACGGATTGTCCGGTTGGGCTGGACACGGCTTACTGGAGATGCGCCACCCGCCCCCGGCACCGCCCCAGATCGCGGATGCCGGACGCCCTGCGGGTGGGCCGGGCGCCGAAGGGGCAGCGGCGCACAACACCGGAGCGCGGTCCCTGCTGACGGGGGAGGGACCGCGCTCCTATGTTCTTGCCCAGGACTCGCCGTGTTCCTGCCTGGGCCCCGCTGTCTCGCTGTCTCGCTGTCTCGCTGTCTCGCTACCGGGGGGCCGCGGTGCTCTCGCGGATCACGAGTTCCGGCCCGATGACCGTGCGGCCGGGTTCGCCCACGCCGGTCTCGATCTGTGCCAGCAGTGCCTTGAGGCTGCGCCGGCCGACCTCTTCGAACGGCTGGCGCACGGTGGTGAGGGGCGGGCTGAAGTACCCGGCCTCGGGAATGTCGTCAAAACCGACCACGCTGATGTCACCCGGCAGGTCGCGACCGTTCTCCCGCAGCGCACGCAACACGCCGACGGCCATCGAGTCGTTGGCCACGAACACCGCGGTGACATCTCGCATGCGGCTCAGGATCTGACCGGCGTCATAACCCGTCGCCGCACTCCAGTCACCGTGCAGCAGGGGCGGCACTTCCGCCCCGGCATCCTCGAGCGCCGCGGTCCAGCCGACCACCCGGTCCTGGGCCTCGTAGAAGTGACCAGGACCGGAGACGTGCCACACCGTGCTGTGCCCGAGGCCGAGCAGATGCTCCGTGGCGAGCCGGGCCCCGGCGATCTGGTCCACCGAGATCACCGGCAGCGTGCTTTTCAGCGAACTCTCGACCGCGACCAGGGGAAGGTGGCGGGCCATCGTGGTGAGCGACTCCCCCACCGAGGTGAGAGGTGCCACCACGACGATGCCGTCGACGCCCTGGCGCTCCAGACGGGTGACGGCTCTCTCGACCGAACCACCCTCACCCCAGCCGACGTTCACCACGGTGAGGATGTAGCCTTCTTCACGGGCAGCCGCTTCGACGCCGTAGAGCATCGACATCGGCCCGTAGAGCGCGCCTCCTATAGTGACCAGGCCCAGCACTTTTGACCGGCCGGTCACGAGTGTGCGCGCCGCCGAGTTCGGGCGATAGCCCAGTTGGTCGATGGCCGCCAGAACGACGGCCCGAGTGCGGGAACTGACGCCGTCGCTACCGTTGAGCACTCGCGAGACGGTCTGGTGAGAAACCCCGGCGAGTTTGGCGACGTCATGCATACCGGGCCGCTTGCGTTGCCCCACACTGCCCGGACCGCCGGAGTTCCCTGGATCGCTGCCGGCCGGGGCCGACGCCCGGGACGGAGGAGTCATGAATCTGATCCTAACGTCGTGGGTTTCACGCGCGGGATCGCTCGTGGGGTGGGTATCCCCTCCCGATCCTTGGCCGGATCGGGAGGAGGAACCCCGGCACGGGCGCCCTCACGGCGCCACGTGCCAGGGTGTCAACCCGAGACTGCGGAACTTCCTAGCGTGAGCTCGCACCCGCCCGACGCTTGGTCCAGACGTCGAAGGCAACCGCGGCGAGCAGCACCAGACCCTTGACCAGCATGACCTGCTCGCTACCGGCGCCCAGCAGGGACATTCCGTTGTCGATGACGGCCATGATCAGACCACCGGTGATGGCGCCGATCACCTTGCCGACACCACCCTGCACCGCCGCACCACCGATGAAGGCGGCCGCGATGGCGTCCAGCTCGAAGCTGTTACCGGCGGTCGGACCGGCCAGGTTCAGGCGGCCGGAGAAGATGATGCCCGCCACCGCGGCCAGCACACCCATGTTGACGAACAGCCAGAACGTCACCGACTTGACCTTGACACCGGAAAGCGTTGCGGCGTTGAGGTTGCCACCGATGGCGTAGATGTGACGGCCGAACACGGCGCGGGCGGTGATCAACGAGTAGATGATGACCAGTGCGCCGAGCAGGAGCAGCACCCAGGGCAGGTTCTTGAACCGGGCGAGCTGCACGACGACGAACATCAGCACCAGGGACGGCGCGATGATCTTGAGCAGGAACACGGTCATCGAATCGACGCTCTGACCGAGCTTCTGACGAGCCGTGCGACCCCGCCACTGCGTCCAGACGATCGAGATGACCAGAGCCACACCGACGAGCAGAGTGATCAGGTCGGCGCCACCGAGCGAGCCCAGCGCGACATTCCCCAGCCAGCCCGGGGTGAAGCCGTTGGCCATGTCCCGCACCGTGTCCGGGAACGGGCCGATGCCCTGGTTGCTCAGGATCACCAGGGTGAGTGCACGGAAGACGAGCATGCCGGCCAGGGTGACGATGAAGGCCGGAATGCCGAAGTAGGCCACCCAGTAGCCCTGCCAGGCGCCGATCAGACCACCCATCAGCAGGGTGAGCGGAATCGCGATCGCCCAGTGCACATCATGATTCACCATGAGCACGGCGGAGAAGGCACCGGTCGCGGCGAGCACCGATCCCACCGACAGGTCGATGTGACCCGCGATGATGATCAGGATCATCCCGATCGCGAGGATCAGGATGTAGCTCTTCTGCACGATGATGTTCGACAGGTTCTGCGGCTGCAGCAGGTCGCCACCGGTCAGAACCGCGAAGAGCACCACGATGAGCGCGAACGCGATGTAGATGCCGTTCTGGCGCAGGCTGCTCGCGTTGAACGAGAACCGGCTGCGCGCGGCGGCCGGGGCCTTCGGGGCGGGGGCCGGGGCCTTGGGCGCCGGGGCGGCAGACGTGGAAGCCGCCACCAGGGCGGGCTCCTCGACCTTCGCGGGCTCCTCGACCTTGACCGCGTCCTCAGTCTTGACCGCGTCCTCAGTCTTGACCGCGTCCTCAGTCTTGACCGCGTCCTCAGTCTTGACCGCGTCCTCGGCCTTGACCGCGTCCTCGGCCTTGACCGCGTCCTCAGTCTTGACCGCGTCCTCAGTCTTGACCGCGTCCTCAGTCTTGACCGGCTCCTCGGCCTTCGCCGGCTCGTCCACCGTGACGGCGTCCCCGGTCTTCGGGGTGACCTTCGTCGTGACCTCGTCCGTGGGCTCCGTGACCGGTGTTCCCTCGGAGGTGACCTCGTCGGGCTTCTCGGTGTCGGGCTTGGAGGAGGAATCAGTGCTGGCCATCGTGGCTCACTCCTGCCCTCTGGTCATGTACTGCATGAGCAGCTCCTGGTTGGCTTTTTCACGGGGCACCTCACCGGTGATCCGCCCCTCGGAGAGGGTGTAGATCCGGTCGCAGATACCCAGCAGCTCAGGCAGTTCGGAGGAGATCACCAGGATCGCCTTTCCCTCCGCCGCGAGCTGGTTGATGATCTGGTAGATCTCGTACTTGGCGCCGACGTCGATACCGCGCGTCGGCTCGTCGAGGATCAGAACGTCGGGATTGGTGTAGATCCACTTGGCCAGCACGACCTTCTGCTGGTTACCACCACTGAGCTTGCCGGTGATCGAGGCCACGGTGGGCGCCTTGATCCGCAGGCTCTTGCGGAATCCCTCGGCGACAGCCAGCTCCTGGTTGTCGTCCACCCAGCCGGCCTTGGCCAGCTTGCCCAGGGCCGCGGCCGACACGTTCCGCTGAATGTTGTCGATCAGGTTGAGGCCGTAGCGCTTCCGGTCCTCGGTGGCGTAGGCGAGGCCGTGCTGAATGGCCTGCTGAACGTTCTTCGCCTCGATCGGCTTGCCGAACTTGTAGAGCTGACCGCTGATGTTCGTCCCATAGCTGCGACCGAACACGCTCATGGCGAGCTCGGTGCGACCGGCGCCCATCAGACCGGCCAGGCCGACAACCTCGCCCTTACGCAGGTTCAGGTTGGCATTCCGGATCAGCACCCGACCCCGCTGGACCGGGCTGTGCACGGTCCAGTTCTCGATCCGCAGAACCTCCTCGCCGATCTCGATACTGGGATCGCGATCGGGGTAGCGGTTCTCGAGCGAACGGCCGACCATCAGCGAGATGATCCGGTCTTCGGTGACCTCGTCATGCTTCATGTGCAGGGTGTCGATCGTCTGACCGTCACGGATGATCGTGACCTGGTCGGCAATCGCTTTGATCTCGTTCAGCTTGTGCGAGATGATCACACAGGTGATGCCCTCGTCACGCAGGCCGCGCAGCAGGTCGAGCAGGTGTGCGGAGTCGTCGTCGTTGAGAGCCGCGGTGGGCTCGTCAAGGATGAGCATCCGGACCTTCTTCGACATCGCCTTGGCGATCTCGACGAGCTGCTGCTTACCCACACCGAGCTCAATGATCTTGGTGGTGGGATTCTCGGTCAGGCCGACGCGCTGCAGCAGTTTCGCTGCGCGCGCGTTCGTCTCGTCCCAGTTGATCAGGCCACGCTTGGCCGTCTCGTTGCCCAGGAAGATGTTCTCCGCGATCGACAGCTCAGGCACCAGGGCGAGTTCCTGGTGAATGATGACGATTCCGCGCTCTTCGCTGTCCCGGATACCGGAGAACTCGGAGGTCTTGCCTTCGAAGACGATGTCGCCGTCGTACTCACCGTGCGGGTAGACCCCTGACAGAACCTTCATCAGGGTCGACTTCCCGGCGCCGTTCTCACCGCAGATGGCGTGGATCTCGCCTTCCGCCACCGTGAAAGTGACGTTCTGCAGAGCCTTCACGCCCGGGAAGGTCTTCGTGATGTTACGCATTTCAAGAATATTGCTGGGCATCCGCGCTCCTCAAGGGGGATGCGCCGGTCCGCCCACAGACCGGAAGAGCTGGCCTGTGGGCGAACCGGCAGCTGGGGGTATCAGCTACTTGAGGTCAGACTCTTTGTAGTAGCCAGAGTCCACGAGGGTCTTCTCGTAGTTGTCCTTGTAGACGATGACCGGCTCCAGGAGCTTCGACGGAACGACCTTCTTGCCGTTGTCGTAGTCCTTGGTGTTGTTCACCTCGGGCTCTTCGCCCTTCATGACCTTGTCGGCCATGTCGACCGCAACGTCGGCCAGCTCACGCGTGTCCTTGTAGATGGTCGCGTACTGCTCGCCCTTGATGATCGACTTGACCGACGCCAGCTCGGCGTCCTGGCCGGTGACGACCGGGAAAGCCTCGCCCTTGCCGTAGCCGGCGCTGCTCAGGGCGGAGAGGATGCCGATGCTCATGCCGTCGTACGGGGACAGCACACCGTCAACCTTGGTGTCGCCCTTGTACGCCTTGGTGATGACGTTCTCCATGCGGGCCTGAGCCGTCTCCGGCTTCCACTGGAGGGTGGCAACCGTCTTGAAGTCCGTCTCGCCGCTCTGGACCACGAGGGTCTTGTCGTCGAGGTACGGCTTCAGGGTGTCCATCGCGCCGTTGAAGAAGAACGTGGCGTTGTTGTCGTCGGGCGAACCGGCGAACAGCTCGATGTTGAACGGACCCTTGGCGTCGCCGTCGGAACCGTCCTCCTTCTTCAGGCCGAGGCCCACGAGGAGGGAGGTGGCCTGCTGCACGCCGACCTTGTAGTTGTCGAAGCTGGCGTAGTAGTCGACAGCGTCGGTGTCGCGGATCAGGCGGTCGTAGGAGATGACCTTGACGCCCTGCTCCTTGGCCGACTCCAGCTGCGTGGTGAGCGCGGTGCCGTCGATCGCGGCGACGATGAGAACCCGAGCGCCCTGGGCGATCTGGTTCTCGATCTGCTCGACCTGGGTCGGGATCTTGTCTTCGGCGTACTCGAGGCTGACCTTGTAACCGAGCTTCTCGAGCGCGGCCTTGACGTTGTCACCGTCGTTGATCCAGCGCTCGGACGACCGGGTCGGCATGGTCACGCCGACGAGCGAGCCCGCGACGTCCTCGCCCGCCTTGGGGGCATCTCCACCGGTCTTCTCGGCCGACCCACAAGCGGCCAGGGCCGCCATCAGGGTGAAGCCAGCGACGATCCGGGTAACTCTGCTGCGTTGCATCTGTTCTCTCCGGTGCTCTGAGACGGCCGTCTTCGGCCGCCGGGCAGTTTGTGATACAGGGGAGCGTTACGTCAGAAGCCTTGCGCCAGGCGGTAGTACGCCTGGTTCCACCTCAGTTCACGGCCGAACGAACGGACGTCGGTCGAGGCGTCGATCATTGCGAGCTCGGTCTCGAGCATGTCCGCGAGGTCGCCGAGGTGTTCACCGGTGAGAGCCGTGGACAGCACCGTGTGGTGCGGACCACCGGCGGTGAGCCAGGCCTCGGCAGACGTCGCCAGGTCCGGCTGGGGCTTCCAGACGGCCCGGGCAACGGGGAGGTTCGGTAGTGCTTCGAGTGGTTCGACAACCTCGATCTGGTTGGCGACGAACCGGAACCGGTCGCCCATGTCGGCGATACCGATCGTGACCGCCTCGCCCGGCGCGGCGTCGAACACCATGCGCACCGGGTCCTCACGGCCTCCGATACCCAGCGGATGGATCTCGATCCTCGGTGTGCCGACGGCGATGCTCGGGCAGACCTCGAGCATGTGCGCACCGAGAATGAGCTCCTGGCCAGGCACCAGGTGGTAGGTGTAGTCCTCCATGAACGACGTGCCGCCGGGCAGGCCCTGCGCCGTCGCCTTCAGGGTGTGGAGGAGGACCGAGGTCTTCCAGTCGCCTTCGCCTCCGAAGCCGAAACCGTCGGCCATCAGCCGCTGCACGGCCAGGCCGGGCAGCTGGCGTAGACCGCCGAGGTCTTCGAAGTTCGTGGTAAAGGCCTTGAAGTCACCCTCGGCCAGGAAGGTCCGCAGCCCGACCTCGATGCGGGCACCGTAGCGCAGCGACTCGTGCCGCTCGCCACCCACCCGCAGCTCGGGGGCCACGTCGTAGAGGTCTTCGTACTCCGCGACCAGGGCGGTGATCGCGGCGTCGTCCACCGCGTCCACGACCTCGACCAGGTCGTTGACGCCGTAGGTGTTCACCGAGGTACCGAACTTCAGCTCGGCCTCGACCTTGTCGCCCTCGGTCACCGCGACATTACGCATGTTGTCGCCGAACCGGGCCAGGCGCAGCGTGCGCATGGCGTGGCGGCCGGCCGCCGCGTGCGCCCAGACACCGACCTTGGCCAGGGTGCGCGGGGAGCTGACGTGACCGGCGACGGTCTTGCGCGGGGTGCCGAGACGGGTCTGGATGTAACCGAACTCGCGGTCGCCGTGGGCGGCCTGGTTCAGGTTCATGAAGTCCATGTCGATCTGCGCCCAGGGCAGGCCCTCGTTCGCCTGCGTGTGCAGGTGCAGCAGGGGCTTGTCGAGCGCGTCCAGACCGGAGATCCACATCTTGGCCGGGGAGAACGTGTGCATCCAGGCGATCAGCCCGATGACGCTGTCGTCGGCGTTGGCCTCGAGCATCAGACGGCGGATCGAGGAAGAGTCCTTCAGGACCGGCTTCCAGACGATCTCGACCGGAACCTCGGCCGCGTCGTTCAGCGCCCGGGCGATGGTCTGCGACTGGGAGGCGACCTGGTCGAGCACGTCGTCGCCGTATAGGTTCTGGCTGCCCGTGAGGAACCAGATGGTGCGGGTGGTCGTTTTCGTCATATCAGGAATCCTTGTCACGCAGGCCGGTTACAGGATGCGAAGGCCCCTGGAACGACGATGGACGCCCCAGGGACCGACGCGGTCAGCGGCCGTAGACGTTCTGGTAGCGGGCGTAGAGGCTGTCGATGTCGGTCTGGTCGAGGCGGTTCACCGGGCCGAGGGTGCGGGCGATGTGCACGGTGCGCGCGACCTCCTCCAGCATCACCGCGGCCTTGACCGCAGCCTTGGCGCTCTTGCCGATCGTGAACGGTCCGTGCTGGGCCATCAGGACGGCCGGGGAGTTGTGCCCGGTCAGCGTCTCGACGATGCCGCGGCCGATGGAGTCGTCACCGATCAGCGCGAACGGGCCGACCGGGATGTCACCGCCGAACTCGTCCGCCATCATCGTCAGCACGCACGGGATCGACTCGCGCCGGGCCGCCCAGGCGGTGGCGTAGGTCGAGTGCGTGTGCACCACCCCGTTGACGTGCGCCATGTGCTTGTACACGTAGGCGTGCGCGGCGGTGTCGGACGACGGGGAGTGGTTGCCCTCCACCAGATTCCCGTCGAAGTCGACCACCACCATCGACTCCGCGTCGAGCTCGTCGTAGCGCACGCCCGACGGCTTGATCACGAGCAGGTCGGCACCAGGCACGCGGGCCGACACGTTGCCGGCGGTCCAGACCACCAGGCCGTTGGCCGGCAGTTCGGCGTGCAGTGCAGCGACCTCTTCGCGGACGGAGGAGATCGTGGCGCGGATGTCTTCGGTGATGGTCACGGCTTCCCAGCAATCTGCCCGGCGCGCACCTGGTGCGGCAGAGCCGTCAATCTCTTCGGTACGGCGTTGCCGTGGCGCGCGAAGCGGTCCTGCGGCACGGTGTTCTGACGGATCAGCGCATCGGCTGCCGCAGTTTTCGGGGTACGGGCGGCGGGGACCATCACACCGGGGAGAACGTGCTCGACCACGGTGTGCGGGTGGGTCCCCGGCAACAGGGCTCCGGTGCCGACGCCGACGGCCACAGCCACCAGATCGTCGTACAGCGGTACCGCTGCCATGGTCGTCTCCTTCGACGTACTCAACACCAACATTGTGAACGTTAACAACGCTCGCTGGGGTGTGAGCTTGAGGTACGCGCCACACCGCTGTCAAGGACACCTTTCGGCCCTTGCGCGCAACCCTCGGCAGGGGCTGCACCGCAGCTCAAAAGGGGCAAAACTCTTCGTGTTGTAACGGGTACTGCACTCTGAGCTGCGCATTTGTGACCGTTAACGAGTCCCGCGCCATCCGGGTCTTTTGGCGACTCTGAAACCGGAACGGATGTGGCTGAAGTGACAACGATTTGGTCACCGCACGACGAACGGTAGCCCAAGCGCGACGAATGGACGATTCAAGACCACCAGCGGTTGGCGAGCGTCGGGCGCACCGGATGTCCGCGATGCACCGTTCATGCCCTCGTCCTTGCCGAAACACCCCGTGACGCACCATAAACTGAGCGCTATCGGAGCAGTTCGCAGCGGGGATCGAGGATGGCGCGTGAACAAGGCAGGGACACCTCGCCGGCCTGTGCGCTACCGGCAGTACCGGCAGTACATCGACACCCTCAGAGCGGGTCTGCTCACCGTCGGCACCCTGACCCTCACCGTGACCCTGGAGGCGATCGTCCTGCTCACCGCGGACGACCGGGCCCGCGGCGCCGAGTCGATCGACGCGGCCCTGCTCACAGCAGGCCTGGTCGTCGCACCGTTCGTCACCGCGGGCCTGGTGTCGCTCGTCCTGACCCGGTCGGTCCTGCACTACCGCCAGCTGCTGACCGAAACCTGTTACTGGGTGGTCGGTTGTGATCTGGCCATCGCGGTCGTGATGCTGCTGGCGCATCAGCCTGCCGGGTAGGCCTTCAGCACCTCGTCGCGGGTCGGGATGCCACTGGCCGCGCCCGGTCGCTGTACCGCCAGCGCGCTCACCGAGGTGGCGAAACGGGCCGCCGCCGTGAGTCGTTCGAGCAGGTCAACGGCGGATTCGGAGCGGTCGAGCTCGGCCGCGAGCGCGCCGCAGAACGCGTCGCCCGCTCCGGTGGTGTCGACGGCGCGCACCCGGTGGGCGGGGATCGCGACCGGGTCGCTCCCCCGCACCGCGATCATCGATCCCTGTGCGCCCAGCGTCAGCACCACGGCCGGAACCTGTTCCAGCAGGCGGACTATGAGCTCTCCGGCGGGGGCGGGAGCGCCGTTCAGGTCGGCCGCCTCGTGCTCGTTGACGATGAGGACGTCGACGAGCGCGAGCAGATCGGGAGAGACCTCCCGGGTGGGGGCCGCGTTGAGGAGGACCAGGCCCTGGGCGGTGCGGGCGGCGTCTACCATCGAGCTCTGCGGAATCTCCTGCTGCATCAGCAGAATGCGCGCCGAGGCGACGATCTCGCGTTCGGGTTCGGTGAGTTCGGTGATGGACGCGTTGGCGCCGGGCACCACGATGATGACGTTCTCACCGTCGTCGCCGACCGTGATCCAGGCCGTGCCGGTCGGGACCGACGCCGTGCGGGTGCGGGTGTCCACACCGGCCCCGCGCAGTTCGGACAGCAGGCGGGCAGCCGCCGCGTCGTCTCCCAAGGCCCCGACGAAAACCGTCTGCGCGCCGCTGCGACCTGCCCCGACGGCCTGGTTCGCGCCCTTGCCGCCCGGGTGCTCGGCGACGTCGGTGCCGAGGATGGTCTCCCCCGGCCCGGGGATCCGGGGCGCGCGAACCACATGGTCAAGATTCACACTGCCGACGACCACGACGGACATCCCTACAGCCTCCTTGGCGAGAAAGGACGACAGCCTAGGTCCTGACACTCCCAGGGTGGCGGGGGCACTCCCTGTACTCGCAGGTCAGGCGGAGAGTGGCGGTCATGACGCAGACAACTCTTCCCGGTGGCACCTATCCGATGGGCGATCTGACCGTGACCCGGACGGGCTACGGCGCCATGCAGCTCGCGGGTCCGGGGGTGTTCGGTCCCCCGAAGGACCGTGACGAGGCCCTGGCCGTGCTGCGCGCACTGCCCGAGATCGGTATCACCCACATCGACACGGCCGACTTCTACGGTCCGCACATCACCAACGAACTGATCCGCGAGGCGCTGCACCCCTACGACGGCCTCACGGTGGTCACCAAGGTCGGTGCGGTGCGCGACGAGACCGGCGGCTGGCTCCAGCACCGGGAGCCGGAGCAGCTGAAGCAGCAGGTGCACGACAACCTGCGGCGGCTCGGGGTGGACACGCTGGATGTGGTCAACCTGCGGGTCGGCGGTGAGCACTCCCCGGTGCCCGGCTCGATCGAGGACAAGTTCACCGCTCTGGCGCAGCTCCAGGCCGAGGGCAAGATCCGGCACCTCGGGGTGAGCACGGTGACGGCCGGGCAGGTGGCCCAGGCTCAGGGCATCGCGCCGGTGGTGACGGTGCAGAACCTCTACAACCTGGCCCACCGCGAAGACGATGCGCTCATCGAGTCGCTCGCGGTGCAGGGCATCTCGTATGCGCCGTACTTCCCGCTGGGTGGCTTCTCGCCCTTGCAGTCGGACACGCTGAGCGCCGTGGCGCAGCGGCTCGGGACCCGGCCGATGGCCGTGGCCCTGGCCTGGTTGCTCCAGCGCTCACCGAACATCCTGCTGATCCCGGGCACTTCGAGCGTGGCGCACCTGCACGAGAACGTGGCCGCGGCCGGTATCTCCCTGGACGCGGCCACGGTGGCCGAGCTGGACGCCATCGGCATCTAAAGCCCTCTCGTGATCAGGCAAAGTGTCCCCGGCGTTCTGGCACCCCGGGGACACTTTGCCTGATCACGAACGAAGTTGGGGGGAGCAGCACCGTCACGATGCCCAGGGCGGGCCTGGGGCGCGGGCCCTGATCCCGCCAGCTCTCTGCGCAATCCGGGTGAACCTGGGAACTGCCTGCGCCGATGACGCGTTGTGCCCGGGAGATACAGCCCCTATGAGAGCGAGCGATGGACGACCACGACTATCCCGGCCCCCGGAACTGTGCCGATCCTGACGCGGTGAAGGGGGGAACGAACTAATGTGGGTCCTGTCCCTGCTCCTGGGTGTGCTGGTGGTACTGGCGATCACCGCCGTCACCGGATACTTCGTGGCCCAGGAATTCGCGTACATGGCGGTGGACCGGTCGGCGCTGAAGGCCCGGGCCGACGCCGGTGACACGGCGGCCGAGCGGGCCCTGACGGTCACGCAGCGCACGTCGTTCATGTTGTCGGGCGCCCAGCTGGGCATCACGATCACCGGCCTGCTCGTCGGGTACGTGGCCGAACCGCTGATCGGCGAGGCCCTGGGTGAGGCACTGGGCGGCGTCGGCGTACCCACGGGTGTCGGCATCGCCATCGGCACCGTGCTGGCCCTGCTGTTCTCCACCGCCGTGCAGATGATCTTCGGTGAGCTGTTCCCGAAGAACCTGGCCATCGCCCGCCCCGACCCGGTCGCCCTCTGGCTGGCCGGATCGACCAGCGCCTACCTGACCGTCTTCGGCTGGCTGATCCAGATCTTCGACAAGTCCTCGAACGCCCTGCTGAAGGTGCTGGGCATCGAGCCGGCGCACGACGTGGAGCACTCGGCCACGGCCCGCGACCTGGAGCACATCGTGGCGGAGTCGGCGCAGAGCGGTGACCTGCCCCCGGAGCTGTCCCTGCTGCTCGACCGCATTCTCGACTTCCCGCAGCAAGACGTGCAGCACGCGATGATCCCGCGCACCGCGGTCGGGGTGGTGCACTCCGACGACCCGATCACCCGGGTGCGCGAGCTGATGAGCAAGGGCCACAGTCGTTACCCGGTGCTCGGACCCGACGACGAGGTCCTCGGTGTCGTGCACCTGCAGGACGTGCTGGTGCTGCCGGCCGATCACGCCGGAACGGCGACGGACATCATGCGTCCCGCCACCCTGGTACCGACCACCATGCCGCTGACCTCCCTGTTGCAACTGCTGGTGATCAAACGCGCCCAGCTGGCCTGCGTGCTCGACGAGTGGGGCGGTCTCGCCGGTCTGATCACGTCGGAAGACCTGGCCGAGGAACTGGTCGGCGAGATCACCGACGAGCACGACCCGGCGGATGCGGGCAAGCGTCTGCGGCGGCCGCAGGCCGACGACGGCACCTGGCTGCTGGCCGGTTCAACGCCGCTGGACGAGGCGGAACGGGCCGTGGACAGCGAACTTCCGCGGGGTGACTTCGAGACCCTGGCCGGTCTGGTCATCGCCCGCCACGGTTCGCTACCGGGGGTGGGCACGGTGGTCGAGGTGGAACTGCCCACCGACCCGGCCCTGCTGGCCCTCGACGGCGACCCACCCGTCTACGTGATGTCCGCGGAGGTGATGCGGGTGGAGCGGCACGTGCCGGTCGAACTGCGCCTGCGCATCGACGAGAAGAAGACCGACGAGGAGGTGGAGGCATGAGCAACCCGTTCGTGGTCGTCGCGGTGACCTTCGCGCTGATCGCCCTGTCCGCCTTCTTCGTGGCGATCGAGTTCGCGCTGCTGGCCGCCCGCCGTCACCGGCTGGAAGACCTGGCCACGTCGAGCCGTTCGGCCCGGGCCGCACTGCGCAGCTCGAGCGAGCTGACCGTGTTGCTGGCCGGTTCACAGCTCGGCATCACAGCCTGCACCCTGGCTCTCGGCGCGGTCACCAAACCGGCCGTGCACCACTGGCTCACCCCGATGTTCGAGCACTGGGGCCTGGGTGAGCTGCCCGCCGACGTGGCCGGTTTCGTGCTGGCCCTGATCATCGTCACCTTCCTGCACCTGGTGGTGGGTGAGATGGCGCCGAAGTCGTGGGCCATCGCGCACCCCGAGACCTCGGCCGTGCTGCTGGCGCTGCCGATGCGGGGTTTCATGGCGCTCACCCGGCCGCTGCTGAACGGGCTGAACGCGATCGCCAACTGGTGTCTGCGCCGGGTGAACGTCGACCCGGCCGAGCAGGTCGCCTCGGGCCGCGACCCGGCCGCGCTGCGCAGCCTGGTCGAGCACTCGGCCAGCGTCGGATCGCTCGAGGCGGGGTACTCGGACCGGCTGAACAACGCCCTGCACCTGGAGACCCTGACCGTGGGTGACCTGGTGCGACGCGACGGGGGCACGACCAGTGTGCTGCCGGACGCGGACGTGCGGGCCGTGCGGGAGGCCTCGCTGTCGTCGGGTCACCTGCGCATCCTGATCGGTGAGGGCGCCACGATGAACGCCGTGGTGCACGTGCGCGACACCCTGCTGGCCCCGGACGACGCCCCCGCGCAGTCGCTGGCCCGCCCGGTGTACACGCTGCCGGCGCAGACCAAGGTGTTCCAGGCGATGAACCAGATGCGGGAGACCCGCAGTCACCTGGCCACGGTGACGGACGGCGGCCAGTTCGTCGGGGTCATCACCCTCTCCGACCTGCTGGCGCGACTGTTCCCGGAGTCCGAGCCGGTCATCTGACCGGGCCACGGGTTGAGGGAAGACTGAGGGAGAATGGCCGACATGGCGCCGTACCGGATCTGTTTTGTCTGCACGGGGAACATCTGCCGTTCTCCCTCGGCCGAGGTGATCGCACGGGCCCGCATCCACGACGCCGGGTTGGCCGCACAGGTCGACTCGACGGGCCTCGACAGCTATCACGTGGGTGACGGCGCCGACGAGCGTGCGGTGTGGGCTCTGAAGCGGGCCGGGTACGACGGCAGCGAGCACGTGGCCCAGCAGTTCCACGAGAGCCTGTTCGCCGAGCGCGACCTGATCGTCGCCCTCGACCGCGGCCACTTCCGGCAGCTGCACGCGATGGCGCCCGACGCGGAGTCGGCGGCGAAGATCCGGCTGCTGCGCTCGTTCGACTTCGACCTGGAAGACGTGTCCGACGACGACCGGCGCCTCGACGTACCCGACCCGTACTACGACCGCAGCGCCCAGAACTCCGAGTTCGTCGAGATGATCGAGCAGATCGAGGCCGCGGTCGACGGCATCGTCGACTACCTCGACGAGCGTCAGGGGCACCCCGCGTAAATGGTCTTCCCCCACCTGACCAATGTGACCAACGTGACCACCTTCACCAAGCAGGACCCGAACGCCCCGGCCGGTTTCTACCCGGTCGAGGCGGCCGGCCTACGCTGGCTCGGCGCAGCCACCCAGGCCGGTGGCACACCGGTGGCCGACGTGCTCGAGGTGACCACCTCGTCCATCATTCTGCCCCGCTACCCCATCGTGAGCCCGACGCCCGAGGCGGCCCGTGAGTTCGGCCGTCGACTCGCCCTCACCCACCGCGCGGGGGCACCGCACCACGGCTGCGCACCTCCGGGCGTCGCCGACGGGTTCATCGCCACGCTGCCCCTGCCGCACCTCACCGAACCCCCGCCGCACTGGGGGGACTTCTACGCGCGCAGCCGCGTGGAGCCCTTCGCACGCGCCGCGCAGGCTTGCGGAGGGCTGAGCGGGAGCGGGCTGAACCTCGTCCTCAATCTGTGCGACCGACTGCGCGAAGGTGACCCGGCACTGACCGGCCCGGAAACGAAACCTGCCCGCCTGCACGGAGATCTGTGGTCGGGCAACGTCTTGTGGACGCCGGTGGGCGCCGTGGTCATCGATCCCGCCGCCCACGGTGGCCACCCGGAGACCGACCTGGCCATGCTCGCCCTGTTCGGCCTGCCCCACCTGGAGAGCGTGCTCGACGGGTACCAGGAGACGGCCCCCTTGGCGGACGGCTGGCGAGACCGCCGGCCCCTGCACCAGGTGCACCCGTTGCTGGTGCACGCGGTGCTGTTCGGGGCGTCGTACGGAGAGCAGGCGACCCGGGTGGCCCGGTCGTATGCCTGAGAAGCCTGAGAATCGCGGCGCCGTCACGAGCCTGCCCCCGCGCCGCTGGCCCCGGCGTCTGGCGATTTTCCTGGTGGTGGCCGTGCTGGTGATCGTGCCGACCGGAGGCCGGCTGTACTCGTTCCCCCGCACCGACACGCTGGCAGACGGCGAGAGCGTCGACGCGATCCTGGCTCTCGGTGGCCGCACCGAGACGGCCTTCTACGCGCAGCAACTGGTGGAGCAGGGCAAGGCGTCCGTACTGATCGTGTCCGACCCCTACCCCACCGACGATCCGGACTTCCAGCCGGTGCACGACCTGTGCGCCTCGAAACCGGCCGATTACCAGCTGATCTGCTTCCGGCCCGACCCGATGACCACCCGGGGCGAAGCCCGCGAACTAGGACGCCTGGCGCAGGAGAACGGCTGGGACCGGGTGGGCGTGGTGGCGGCCACATATCACATCAGCCGTACCCGATCGATCGTGGACCGCTGCTACCCGGGCACTTTGCTGATGCTCGAGGCACCCCTGAGCATCCGCCCGCTGAACTGGACCTACCAGTACGTGCGCCAGACCCTGGGCTACGCGAAGGTCGCCCTGCAGAACGGCTGCTAGGACCTGTCCTGCGGGTCATCGACTAGAGCAAACCGGCCCTCAGTGCGTAGGCCACCGCGTGAGAGCGGTTGCGCAGGCCCAGCCGGGCCATCACCCCGGACAGGATATTCTTCACCGTGCGCTCGGAATACTGCATGCGCTCGGCAATCTCGGCGGTGTCGAGACCGTCGGCGATGAGTGCGAGCACCTCTACCTCCCGGCGCTCCAGCCCTGAGGGGGTGAGGCCGCGAGGGATCAGCACCGACCGCTGGAGCTCGGCCATGTCGCGCACCAGACGGCTCTGCACCTCGCGGGGCAGATCGCTGTCGCCGGTCGAGACCGTGCGGATCAGCGAGGTGAACCGGTGGGCGGTGACCTGCGAGCGCCAGAGCACGCCCCGCAACCCCACCTCGACCGCCGTGAGCAGGTCGACCTCGCCGAAACGCTCGAGGATCGTGGCGATCGGGAGGTCCCGCCCGGCCACCAGGTCGCGGGTCTGGCGCAGCAGCTGGGCGGTGAGGGCATGGGCGACCACCACCAGCACGTCCGCCTCGGCCAGACGGTTCATCGGCTGCAGGATCAACTCGGGTCGCCGGCCGACCAGGTTGACCACGCCGGCCTCGTCGAGCTGATCGGCCGCCAGCACACTGATGCGCAGCAGTGACATGGCCTGGGCCTGGGCGGTGGTGGCGGTGCCGATCGGGGTAGGTATCACAGAAGGCCCTTTCGCCAGGCGTAGGCCATGGCCTGGGTGCGGTTGCGCAGACGCAACCGGGAAGTGACCGCGAACAGTGTCTTCTGCACCGTTCGCTCGGAATATCTCAGGCGCCTGGCGATCTCGGGGATCGCGAGCCCTTCGGCGAGCAGCCTCAGCACGTCGGCCTCACGCCCGTGGGGGGCACTGTCGGCCGTGTCCGGGGCGTGCCGCCGCCGGTACTCGTCCAGGTCGCGGGCCGGCCGGGCCGCCAGTAGTGGCTGCGAGGCCGGGTGCGAGAGGAGGGCGTGGACGTCCGCGATCTCCGCGACCAGTCGCTGGGCGGAGACGTCGGCGCGCCAGAGGCAGGCCACCACACCCAGCGCCGACAGTCGCGCCTGCGCCTGCTCGCCCGGTTCGTCGAGCACCGCCAGGACCGGTAGCGGCCGGGCCCGGGTGACGGCGCGGACGACGTCGGCGATCTGTGGGTCCGGCCGGGAAGCGACCAGCACGAGCAGGTGGGCGTCGCCGGCCCGGGAGACCGGCACCAGGCGCAGACGGGGATGCGTCGCGAGCATGCCCTCCACCCCGGCCTGACTCAGCGGGTCGGCCGCGACCAGCACGATCCGCACCTGACTGACCCGGGGTACCGCCGCGATCCCGGCCGGGTGCGGGGCAGCCTGCGCCCGGCTCATCGCGAGACCTCCATCGAGCACCCTCCGCGTTGTTCGCCGGTCCTTTCCCCCATCACGCGACAGAGGCTCGAACGGGTTCAAAACCCAACGGGAGGCGTACGTGAACCATCACGCAGAGTTCACCGGCCGCCAGAGCCCTTACCGATTTCCAATCGGCAAATCAAGACATTTGTTCAAAGTTTGACTTTTCGTGCAGACCTCTTGCCAATCACATTTTGTAACAATGCGTTCCATATCGGTTAAGCAGCCTGCGGCAACATCATGGGCGGACTAGGGGTTCACCCCCGCACCGCGAGGCACCCGACCGTGCCGGATCCGCCGCACTGCTTCCGAGAGGCTGCCTCATGGTTCGACTGCTCGTGCACCGCCGTCCCACGATCCGGCGGCAGTTGCTCGCCATCGCGCTGGTTCCCTCGATCACGCTGATCGCGGTAGCGCTGACCGTCACGGGCTATCTCGCCGTCGACGCCCGGAACAGCAGTTCGCTGCAGCAGTCGGTGTCGGACGCCTCCTCCCCCGCGGCCCGGGCCATCCTCGGTCTCCAGGAGGAACGCCGATTGTCGATGGCCCTGCTGGCCGGCGGTCCCCAGGCCGGGCTCGACGCGACCCGGCAGCAGGTGGACACCTCCCTGACCGACCTGGCCGCCGTGATCGGCCCGCTGATCACGAATTCCGACTCCACCGGCGTGCAGCGCCAGATGGGCGCGCTGACCCAGCAGGGTGACCAGCTGAACCAGCTGCGGGCCGGGGTCGACTCCGGCCGGGTCGACATCCCCACCACCTACCTGGCCTACGGTCAGGTGATCACCGCGTTCGGTGCCAGTCTGCGCACCGCCACCCAGGAGGCCCCGAACGCCCCCTCGGCCTACGACCAGCTGACCTCGGTCGACCTCTTCTACGGCGCCGAGTCGCTCTGGCGCAGCACGAGTCTCACCGAGGTGGCGATGCTCGGCGAGAACCTGCCGGACACACTGGCCGCGGACTTCCAGCAGCGGTACGGCGCCTATCATTCCCAGCTGGCCTCCATCGGTGAGGTGCTCGGTGACAGCGAGCGCGCCCAGTTGCAGACCCTGATGAGCGGCGCGAACTGGCTGCTGCTCGACCAGACCCAGACGGCCCTGAGCCGGCAGCTGGCCGACGGGGGCAAGCTCCCGAAGAACTGGTCCCCGGTCACGCTCGACCAGTGGCGGGCCGCCGTGGCACAGGTCGGTGAGCAGCTCGCCTCGCTCTACGGGCAGCACGCCCAGAACGCGGCCGACCGCAGCGCGACGACCGTGCACGACGAGGAGGTGCGGGCCTGGACGGTCGGTGCGATCCTGCTGATGGCAGGTCTTCTCGTGGTGCTGGTGGCGGTGCAGATGTCGGGACGGGTGGCTCAGCGATTGCGGAACCTGCGTGACGACACCCGCCGGATGGCCGGCAGCAAGCTGCCGGAGGCCGTCGAGCTGCTCCGGCACGGTAAGGAGCCGGGCAGCACGATCTCGCCGCTGCGCCACGGTGACGACGAGATCGGTGAGGTGGCCCAGGCCTTCAACGAGGCGCAGGACATGGCCGTGCGCGCGGCGGCGGAGGAGGCCAAGTCCCGGGCCGGTACGCGCGACGTGTTCCTGAACATCGCCCGCCGGACCCAGGGCATCGCCTACCAGCAGCTGAAGCTCCTCGACCAGGCCCAGGAACACGTCGAGGACCCGGTTCACCTGAAGCTGCTCTTCCAGCTGGACCACCTGGCCACCCGGGCCCGGCGGCACGCCGAGAACCTGGTCATCCTCGGCGGCAAGCAGCCCGGCCGGCGCTGGAGCCGCCCGGTACCGCTGATCGACGTGGTGCGCGGGGCGACCGGCGAGACGATCAATTACGAGCAGGTGGTGGCGCGGCGGATCCCGGACGTCTCCATCGCCTCCGACCGGGCCGCCGACGTCATCCACATCCTGGCCGAACTTATCGACAACGCCACCAGTTTCGGCCCTCCCGGATCCACTGTGGAGGTGAGCGGCGAGATGGTCGGCAAGGGCATGGTGGTCGAGATCGAAGACCGCGGTCTGGGCATGAGTGCCGACCAGCGGGAACAGCTGAACCGTCAGCTGATCGAGGTCCCGGACTTCGGCGACGTGGCACTGTCGTCCGACACCCGTCTCGGCCTGTTCGTCGTCGGCCGCCTGGCGAGCCGTCACGACATCCGGGTCACGCTGCGGGAGTCGCTCTCCTACGGCGGCACGGTGGCCGTGGTCCTGCTGCCGACGGCCGTCCTGGTCGGGCCACCGAACCCGATCAGCCCTCCCACCGGTGGTTTTCCGGTCATGAACAGTGGCGCCATCCAGATGCCGGGTGTGTCCCAGGCGCAGCTCTTCCGCGCTTCCGCCACCCCGAGCGGCGTGCAGGAAACGTGATCCGTGGACGATGACGAATTCGTCTGGATGGACGACGCCGGGGGCAAGCTGGTACGACCGTTCTCGGTGGTCCGGGGCCGCACCCGGCCCAGCCACCGTGAGCTGGACCTCTTCCTCATGCTCGAGACCACCGCCGGTGTGAACGACCCGCAGGTGCCGGATGCCGAGTATCACAAGGTGCTGGCCCTGTGCCGGAACCCGATGTCGGTCGCCGAAGTGGCTGCCTACTCCGGTCTGCCGATGGCGGTGGCCAAGACCATCATCAACGATCTTCTGGACAACAACTATCTGACGGCGGGCACCACGGCCCAGGAACGGGATCCGCGGCTCCTCATGCTGATCCTCGAAGGACTGAAACGGTTGTGATCATCGCTCGGGAAGCACGATCTGCCCGTCCACCTCCCGCACCTCGATCACCTCGAGGTCGGGCTGGCCGGACGTCGAGCAGCCGGTGGTGAGGTCCCAGGTGTTCAGGTGCAGCGGGCAGATCAGTACCGTCTCGTCGATCTGACCGTCGGCCAGTGGGCCGGCGGCGTGCGGGCAGACACCCGGCACGGCCCGCAGCGCACCGGACCGCAGACGGAACACGGCCACGGTGCGGCCGCCGACCTGATAGGCCCGCCCTTCGCCGGGAGGGATGCTCCGGGCGGGTCCCAGAGCCGTCACCGGTCCGTGCGTCGTCATCGGTCCGCACCCGGCGCCTGACGCGGATCGGTGGTGACCGACCGCCCGGCCCGGCCGCCGAGAGCGGTGCTGCCGTCGCGCACCGGCACCTGGGGTAGGGCCACCAGCGGCAGCGACGTGCGGAACTGACCGGGCACCGCCGGTTCCCGCCCTTCCTTCCAGGGATCGCGATATCCCTCGACGGTCTGCTGCATCCGGGCGTCGAGGTCGGCGGCGATGCCCTCGGAGTCGTTCACCACGACGTCGCGGATCTGCTCGAGCCCGAAGCGGGGCACGAACGCGTAGGTACGCTCCAGCCACTTGGCGTTCTCGCGGTAGTACTGCAGGAACCGGCCGCTGATCGTGAGCACCTCCTCCGGGGTGTCCACGGTGACGAGCAGGTCACCTCTGCGGATGTGGGCCCCGGCCGCCCCGCCGATGTAGATCTCCCACCGGCCGCCCTCGACCGCGACCACGCCGATGTCCTTGACCAGCGACTCGGCACAGTTGCGAGGGCAGCCGCTGACGGCCATCTTCACCTTGGCGGGCGACTCGATGCCCTGGAACCGGGTCTCGATCGCGACCCCGAGAGCGGTGGAGTCACCCAGGCCGAAGCGGCAGAAGTCGGAGCCGACACAGGTCTTCACCGTGCGGAAGCTCTTGCCGTAGGCGTAGCCGGAGGGCATGTCCAGGTCGGCCCAGATCCGGGGCAGGTCTTCCTTGGGGATGCCCAGCAGATCGATCCGCTGGCCTCCGGTCAGCTTGATCATCGGGATCCGGTACTTCTCGGCGACGTCGGCGATCGTGCGCAGCTGCTCGATCGAGGTGACGCCGCCCTTCATCTGGGGCACCACCGAGAAGGTGCCGTCCCGCTGGATGTTCGCGTGCACCCGGTCATTGATGAACCGGCCGTCGCGCTCGTCCACGAAGTCCTGCGGCCACAGGGTGCGCAGCAGGGAGGTCAGGCCCATCTTGCTCTTCGCGTCTTCGGTGCCACCGGGGGCGAGGGCACTGAACACGGCGGAGACCGAGTACAGCCGCTGCTGGGTGATGGCGGCCATCAGCTCGGGTTTGGCCAGCGGGATGCCGGGTACGTAGTAGTGCTCGGCCGGGTCGGCCCGCATGTCGTCGCCCGCGGCCCACTCCACGATCTGCTTCACCAGTGACTTGCACGAGCCGCAGCCCTTGCCGGCCCGGGTGCAGTCCATCACGCCGGGCACGGTCTTCTGGCCTCCGGCGACGGCTTTCACGATCGTTCCCTTACTGACCCCGTTGCAGTTGCAGACCTGGGTGTCGTCCGGCATCTCCGGCACGCTCGGCTCGCCGGTGGCGGTCCCCAGGTCGAAGAGCAGGCCAACGCGTTCCTCCGGCAGAGGCAGGGCCCGGTCGAAGGCCTGGATCAGGAAGGCCACCTTCTTCACGTCGCCGACGAGCGTGGCCCCGATCAGCCGGTCGTCGCGGATGACGACGCTCTTGTACACACCCCGGCGCGGCTCGCTGAACACCACGAACTCGTCGTCGTCGCGCTCCGGGACGGTGATCCCCATCGAGGCCACGTCGACGCCCGCCACCTTGAGCTTCGTGCTGGTCCGCGAGCCGTGGTACTGGGCGTCCGGGTTCGCACCGGTCAGATGGTCGGCGAGCACCCGGGCCTGTTCCCACAGCGGCGCCACCAGGCCGTAGACCTCACCGCGGTGCTGGGCACACTCACCCACGGCGAACACGTCCGGATCCTCGACCGTACCCATCCGGTCGTCCACCACGATCGCCCGCTCGACGGTGAATCCGCTGCTCGCCGCCACCTCGGTGTTGGGACGGACGCCGGCCGCGAGCACCACCAGATCACAGGGAATCTCGGTGCCGTCCAGGAGCCGCACCCCGGTCACGTGTTCGTCTCCCGACACGGCCGTGCTGCGCGCCCCGGTGCGCACGACGATGCCGAGGTCCTCGACACCCTTCTTCAGGATTCCTCCCCCGGCGGCGTCGAGCTGCTGGTTCATCAGGTGATCGGCCGCGTGCAGCACCTCGACGTGCACACCGTGCGACTGCAGACCCCGGGCGGCCTCCAGGCCGAGCAGCCCACCCCCGATCACCACGGCCTTCTCGTGCTGCCGGGCCAGTCGCACGATCTCGCGGGTGTCGTCGATGCTGCGAAAACCCAGCACTCCACCCAGCAGGCCGCCGTCCGGGCGGAAGATGCCCTCCATCGGCGGGACGAACGACCGGCTGCCGGTCGCGATGACGAGAATGTCGTAGGGCGTGGAACTTCCGTCGTCCCCGTCGACCATCTTGGCGAACCGGTCGATCCGCGTGACCCGCACCGGCACCCGCAGGGTGATGTCGTTCTCCTCGTACCAGGCAAGATCGTTGAGGAAGATGCCGGACTCGTCCTCCTCCCCGGAGAGCACGTGGGAGAGCATGATGCGGTTGTAGTTGCCGTACGGCTCGTCACCGAACATCGTGATGTCGAACTGCTCGCCACCGCCCCGCTCGAGGATCTCCTCGACCGTGCGGGCCGCCGCCATCCCGTTCCCGACGATCACCAGCCGCCGTTTCATACCTCGACCAGCCCGAAGTCGATCACCAGCGTGCCCTCGAGCTCCGCGGGCGCGGCCAGGTGCAGTTCGAGCAGGGTGCCGCCGGTCAGGTCCTCCACCACGCGCAACGGCACGTGCACGTCGGACCGCGCCCCGATCGGGAAGTACCGCATGGGGGCACCGTCCCGCAGGAGCACCACCGTGATCAGCTCGGAGCTCGAGTTGCCGCCCCGGAAGTACAGCGCCTGGGCCGCCTTCCCGGCCGGAACGGTGAACGACAGCGCCGGGTCGACCGGCGCAGGCTTCTGGAGACCGTGGCCGGTGAAACGGAAGATCCCTTGCAGGAACCGCGGACTGCTGTGCATGACTGTTCGCTCCTCAACTGGCGTTTCGGCTCTACGGACCGCGACGGCGCAGACCTTGAAGGCCGGCATCCGGGAGAACTGGTCGAGTACCGGGTTGGTCAGGTCGTTGGCATTCGCGCGGCCGCTCCAGTGGAACGGCACGAAGATCGTGTCCGGGCGCACCGTGTCGGTCAGCCGGGCCCGGAACTGCGCACGGCCCCGCCGGGTGCTCAGCTCGACCATGTCGCCCGACCCGATGCCGTTGCGCCGCGCCAGGTCCGGGTGGATCTCGGCGAATGCCTCGGGCTGGGCCAGGCGCAACGACCTGACCCGGCGGGTCTGGGCGCCGCTCTGGTAGTGCTGCATCACCCGGCCGGTGGTGAGCAGGTACGGATAGGCAGCATCGGCCGGCTCGGCGGGTTCCCGGTAGTCGGTGCGCATGAAGGTGGCGCGACCGTCAGCCGTGGGGAAACCGTCGGCGAAGAGCCTCGAGCTGTCGACGGTGGAGCCCTCCGGGCGGGGCCAGAACTGGTCCGACCCCTCGTAGTCCACCCCGCTGTAGTCGGCGACACCGCCCCGGCTGGCCTCTTTCAACTCCGCGAAGACGGTTCGCGGGTCTTCGCTGAAGAACTCCCCGCGGCCCAGCCTTCCCGCCAGGTCGGCCAGGAACGTCAGGTCGTCCCGTACTCCTTCGGGCGGTGCAAGGGCCCGGCGGCGCCGGATGATCCGGCCCTCCAGGTTCGTCATCGTGCCCTCCTCCTCGGCCCACTGCGCGGTCGGTAGCACCACGTCGGCCAGGGCGGCGGTCTCAGTCAGGAAGATGTCGCTGACCACCAGCAGGTCGAGGGCCTTCAGCCGGTCCCGGACGTGCCGCGCGTTCGGGGCGCTCACGGCGATGTTGGACGCCATCACCAGCAGGGCCCGCACCCCACCGGGAGCGCCCATCCGGTCGAGCATCTCGTACGCCGACAGACCGGGCTGCGGCAGTTCGTCGGGATGGATGCCCCACACCCCGGCCACGTGCTCCCTCGCCGCCGGGTCGTCGAGCTTGCGGTATCCCGGCAACTGGTCGGCCTTCTGCCCGTGTTCCCGCCCACCCTGCCCGTTGCCCTGCCCGGTCAGGGTGCCCCAGCCGCTGTGGGGGCGGCCCGGCAGGCCGAGGGCCAGGGCGAGATTGAGGAAGGCCTGGGCGGTGCGCGTGCCCGCACTGTGCTGCTCCGCGCCCCGCGCGGTCAGGATCATGGCCGAGCGGGCCGTGGTCAGGATGTCGAGAGTCTCGTGCAGTTGGGCCTCGGGAATGCCGGTGATGCGCTCGACCCGATCGGGCCAGAAGGACATCACCGCGGCGCGGGCCTTCTCGAAGTTCTTCGTCCGGGCGGCGATGTAGTCGTGATCGCAGAGCCCGCGCCGGATCGCCAGGTGCAGCAGCCCGTTCGCCAGCGCCAGATCCGTGCCCGGTCGAGGCTGGAGATGCAGGTGGGACCCACGGGCTGTGGGCGTCGCCCGGGTGTCCACCACGATGTGCCTGGCCCCCTCGGCCCGGCCGGCGTCGAAGTACTGCATGGCCGGCGGCATCGTCTCGGCCACGTTGGAACCGACGAGCAGGACGGCCTCGGCACCGGCGATGTCGGCCAGCGGGAAGGGCAGCCCCCGGTCGATACCGAGCATGCTGTTGGCGGCGGCCGCGGCCGACGACATGCACCAGCGGCCGTTGTAGTCGATCGCCGGTGTACGCAAGGCCACCCGGGCGAACTTGCCCAGGGCGTAGGCCTTCTCATTCGTCAGACCGCCACCGCCGAAGCATCCGACGGCGTCGGCGCCGTAGCGTTCCTGAGCCTGCCGGATGCCGTCGGCGATGCGTTCCATCGCCTCGTCCCAGCTTGCCCCGTGCAACTCACCGTCCGGTCCGCGCACGAGCGGACGCAACAGCCGGTCCGGATGATCGAGCAGTTCGGCCGCGGTCCAGCCCTTCGAGCAGAGCCCGACCCCCGGCTGGGGTTGCAGCGTCACCGGCCGGTCTCCGGCGGTCAGCTCGATCCCGCACTGGAGGGAGCAGTAGGGGCAGTGTGTCCTGGTCGTGGTGAGCAGCCCGGTCATGCCCGCCATGCCCGTCATGCCCGTCATGACTGGACCACCAGCCGGTAACCACGCTTCACCACGGTCTGCACCAGCCCGGGCGTGCCCAGGGCCGAGCGCAACCGCCCCACGGCCATCTCCACGGCGTGCAGATCGCCCGCCCCGGGCAGGGCCGCCAGCAGGGTGGCGCGATCGACCACGTGACCGGGCCGGCGGGCCAGTTCCCGCAGAATGGCCATCGGGGCCGGTGAGAGCACCAGCGGCTCGCCGTCGAGCACAGCCATCTGCCCGCGCAGCTCGAGCTCTCCCCCGGCGGTGGGCCAGCTGCGCACGCAGGAGGTGCTGAGATGGTCCACCGTCGTGCGGATGAGGGCCCCGAGCCGGCTGCGGTCCGGAACCAGCGGTCGCACCCCCGCATCGAGCAACGGTCTCGCCGTGACCAGACCGACTGCGGCGGGAACCACGTCTTCCTGCAGTGCCTCGACCAGACGATCCAGCAGTCCCATCCGCGCAGCCGCATCCAGAAACGCCTGGGCGCCAGGGGCACTGGTGAACACGACCGCGTCCACCGTTCTGTTGCAGGTGGCTTCGATCGATTTCTCCACTGCCCCCGGATCGGGCGCCGCACCCCACCGATACACCGGAACGGGCACCACGTCGGCCCCGGCGGCCCGGAGCCGGCCGATGGCGGTCTCGTCCGTGGCCCCGTGCAACTGGATCACCACCCGTCTCCCCGCAACCCCCTGGGAAACAAGGGCTTCCACCACCTCGGAGATGGTTTCCGAAGCGGCGGACCAGCTCTCGATCAGCCCGGCCGCGCGGATCGCCCCGCGAGCCTTCGGACCCCGGGCCATGATGTGCGACTCCGCGAGCACCTCGAGCAGGTGTGGCGCCAGGCCCGCCGCGTCGGCGGTCTCGATCCAGCCGCGGAACCCGATGGCCGTGGTCACGATCACGACGTCCGGTGGTCGCTCCACCACGGTTCTGGTGACGTCGATCAATGCGTCATCCTCCTCGAGCGGCAGGAACCGCAGGGTCGGCGCCTGGATCACGGTGGCGCCACGCCGGACGAAGTTGGCGGCCAGTTCGTCGGCGCGGCGGTCGCAGGTGAGCAGGACGGAGAATCCGCGAAGGGTCTCGGTGGCCATGGCGGTGCGTACCTCCCGAGGGGAACGAATGCCAAAGCCTAGTGCTGATCGGATGATTCAGACCCCTTCGCGCGCCGGCGAACTTCCCCGGCGGGCATAGCGGAACCAGGTCACGAACAGAAGAACGATGAAGAAGACCAGGTAAAACTTCAGCGCGGGCTGGATGTTGCCGAACTCGGACTTCGACCACGCATAGCAGATCGGCACGAGGAACCCGCCGAAGGCACCGACCGAACTGATCACGCCCAGCGCCCCGGCCGCCTCACGACGCATCTGCAGCATCGTGGCCGGCGCTCCCCCGGCCCGAAGACCCTTGAGCTGGAAGATCCTCGAGATCATCCGGTAGGTGGAGCCGTTGCCGACCCCGGTGGCGACGAACAGGAACATGAAGCTCACGAAGAACAGGCCGAGACTCCGGTGCTGCACCGCCCACAGGGCGGCACCGGCGCCGACGGCCAGCCCGGCGAAGCTCGCCATGGTGATCTGCGCGCCCCCGATCCGGTCCGACAGCCAGCCACCGGCCGGACGGGCCAGGGAGCCGATCCCCGCGCCGAGGAAGGCCCAGGCGAGAGCGATGTCCTGGCGGTCGAACACCGCCACGAGCAAGGTCGGGAAGGCCGAGGAGTAACCGATGAACGAGCCGAACGTGCCGATGTACAGCAGCGACATCACCCAGGTGTCGGTGTACCACAGCGAGCGCCAGACCGGTTTCACGTCGGTCTTGGCCTCGCTGAGATTGTCCATGAAGAGGAAGGCGCAGACCGCGGCGATCACCGCCAGCGGGATGTACACGAGCCCGGCGTAAGCCAGCATCAGGCCGCCGCCGAGCACGATCACCTGCGGGACCAGCTTCTGCACCACGGCCACGCCGAGGTTGCCGCCGGCCGCGTTCAGCCCGAGGGCGAAACCCTTCTCCCTCTCCGGGTAGAAGAACGAGATGTTGGCCATGCTGGAGGCGAAGTTGCCACCGCCGAACCCGGCCGTTGCGGCGATGAGAAGAAGCATCCCGTAACCGATCTCGGGTCTCTGCACGGCCCAGGCCAGACCGGAGCAGGGAATGATCAGCAGCAGGGCCGAGACCACGGTCCAGTTCCGGCCGCCGAAGGTGGGCACGGCGAAGGTGTAGGGCAGGCGCAGAACCGCGCCGACGCCGCTGGGAACGGCCGTCAGCCAGAGGGTCTGGCTGGTGGAGAGGTTCCAGCCGACGTCGCCGAGTCGAACGACGACGATGCTCCAGAGCAACCACACGGAGAACCCGATGTGCTCGGCGAAGATCGACCAGATGAGGTTGCGCCGGGCCACGGTCCGACCGGTTTCCCTCCAGAAGTCCGGGTTCTCCGGGTCCCAGTGATCGATCCAGCGCCCCCGCCGTCGAGTGGTGCTGATGCTGCTGGACGTCGTGATGGTCTCGGCCATCGGGAGGCTCCTCAGCTGGTCCGGGTGACGCGCGGTCAACTCGTCGTCGACGCTACGAAGTGCGTGTTACCCCGTCGTCCCGCTGCCATTACCCAGTAGCTACGTTGTCCGCACAGTCCGGCCCGGCGCTGTGAGGTTTCCCTGTCCCGCTCGGGTCGGGTGGGTGGCAGGATCGCTCCCAGCGCCACGCGGTTGTGGCAGGGATCGAGAGGAACGCGGCATGACGCTGACCAACTGGGCCGGGAACGTGGTCTTCACCCCGGAACGCTACGTGCGGGCGAGCAGTGTCCAGCAGGTGCAGGAACTCGTCGCCGGGGCCCGGCGGGTACGGGTGCTCGGGAGCGGCCACTCGTTCAGCGAGGTCGCGGCCACGGACGGGCTCCTGCTCAGCCTCGAGGACCTGCCACTGAGCGTGGACGTCGACACCGCCACGTCCAGCGCCCGGGTCACGGCCAGCGCCCGCTTCGCCCACGTGATGCCCGCCCTGCACGCCGCCGGGCTGGCCCTGCACAACACCGGATCGCTGCCGCACATCTCGGTCGCCGGAGCCGCGGCCACCGGTACCCACGGATCGGGGACGGGCAACCCCTGCCTGGCTGCCGGGGTGATCGGGATCGAGCTGATCGGGCCGGACGGCGAACTACGCACCCTCGACACCGGTGACCAGGACTTCCACGGCTCGGTCATCGCGATGGGGCTGGCCGGGGTGGTGACGGCGCTGACCCTGAAGGCGCAGCCCACCTTCGACGTGCGCCAGTACGTGTACGACGACCTGCCGCTGGACGCCCTGATCGCGGACTTCGACGAGATCATGGGCAGCGCCTACAGCGTCAGCGCCTTCACCCACTGGCGACGGCCGGTGATCGACATGCTCTGGCGCAAGCAGCTGGCCTCGGCCCCCGAGCCCTCGGCAAGCTACTTCGGCGCCTCCCTGGCCGATTCGCCCCGCCACCCGATCGTCGGTATGCCCACGGAGAACGCCACCCAGCAGCTCGGCGTGCCCGGCCCCTGGCACGAGCGGCTGCCGCACTTCCGCTTCGAGTTCACTCCCTCCCGCGGTGACGAGGTGCAGTCCGAGTACCTGCTGCCCGTCGAGCAGGCCGGGGCCGCGCTGGCCGCCGTGCACGCGGTGTCGGCCCAGTTCGCGGATGCCCTGCAGGTGGCCGAGATCCGCACGATCGCGGGCGACGACCTGTGGCTCAGCCCCTGCTACGGACGCACCACGGTGGCCCTGCACTTCACCTGGGTCGACGACATGACCAAGGTGACGCCCGCCCTCGCGGCGCTCGAGGGGGCCCTGTCCGACTTCGATGCCCGCCCGCACTGGGGCAAGGTGTTCGGCCTGGGCCGCGACCGGGTGCGCGCCCTCTACCCGCGCCTGGCCGACTTCGAGGACCTGGTGCACCGCACCGACCCGGCCGGCAAGTTCACCAACGAGTTCACGTCCCGCTACCTGGACCTGAGGAACTAAAAAAGAAAACCCTTCCGTGATCATGCAAAACCTCCCCGGACTTCTAGAACTGTCGAGGCCAGAGTTCTAGAACGCCGGGGAGGTTTTGCATGATCACGAACGAAGGAGGGGGTCCTCGCCCCCCACCCTCGCGTCGTCCTAGTCCTCGCCGTGCTTCCGCCGCCGGCGACGGGCCAGCAGCAGGAGTAGCCAAGGCCACCACAGATACCAGGTACTCGCCGCCAGCACCGCCGCCAGCAGGGTGCTGATACCGATGATCAGCGGGATCAGCAGGCTCTTGGGCAGGGCCCCGTTGAACACCGTGGGAGCCGGGGTCGGGCTCGGGGTCGCGGCGACGGTGGGGACGGGGGATGTGGTCGGGACAGGGGGAACGGGTGACGTGGTCGGGGTGGGGACCCCGATCGTGGGATTGCCCCGGCCCGGGGTGTCGTTGCCCCCACCACCCCCGGATCCCGAACCACCGGATCCCGAATCACCGCCGCCCGAGTTGTCACCACCCGAGTTGTCACCGTCCGAACCACCGTTGTTGTCATTGCCGCCGCCACCGCCCGAGCCGGTGCCACCGTCGTCACCCCCGTCCCCGCCGGTGCCCTCCCCGCCCGGATCGTTCTCGATCACCGTGATCCGCACGGCCTGCGTCGCGGTCTGCCCGATCTCGTCGGTGACCCGCATCGTGAAGGCGTCGACGCCCGCCCGGTCCGGGGCGGTGTAGCGGCAGAAGGCCGCGTCGGTTCCGATCGAACTGGAACCCCGGTTCGGCGTCGAGCACGCCTGCACCGTCAGGCCGGCGTACAACGAACCCTGCGGGGCCACCGCCGTGGCCGCGTTCACCTCCACCTCAAGATTGACCGTGGTCTCCAGCAGCGGCGGAACGTAGGTGAAATCAATTTCGGCATCCGCACTTCCGGCCGTGTTCGTCACGGTGACCGCGGCCGGTCCCTCGGCGTGCGCGGGGGTCAGAACGGTCAGCGAGGTGGACGAGGCGGCCCGGATCCCGCTCGGTAGGGCCCGGAGCAGGCGGGTTGCCGAGGCCCCGATCACCACCTCCGAACCCGGCACTCCGTCGAACGTCACCGTCGTGTCCGCGTCGAAACCGGTTCCGGTGATGGTGATGCGGGTACCCCCGGCGACCGGCCCGACGGTCGGCTCCACCCCGGTGATGGTCGGCGCCACCGGCGGCTCGAGGTAGGAGTAGCTCACCGTCCCGCCGGTCGTACCGTTCGGCGTGGTCACGGAAACCAGCACCGCACCAACGGTTCCGGCCGGAACGACCGCCGTGATCGTGGAATCGTCGACCACGGTGAAACTCGCCGCACCGCCCCCGAACTTCACCTCGGTGGCGCCGGTGAATCCCACCCCGGTCAGCGTGACCGTATTACCGCCCGCCTCCGGACCGCTCGCCGGTTCGACCGCCGACAGCACCGGCGTGGACTGCGGTGCCACGTAGGTGAAGGCGCCCTCCGTCGCACCTCCGACGGTCGCCACCCGCACGGTCACCGTCCCTGCGGGATGGGCGGGAGTGCGGAGAACGATGGACGAATCGGTCACCGAGTCCGGTGTGACAGCAATGCCGTCGACGGTCACGGTGCCCCCGGCCAGGCCGGAACCACCAACCGTCAGGGTGGTTCCGCCCGCGGTCGGGCCGGCATCGGGTGAGAGCGTCACGATCAGGGGCACCGGGACGTAGGTGAAGGTTCCCGGTGCGGAATCACCCCCGGCCGTCGTGACCACCACATTCACCGGCCCCGGCGCACCCGCCGGGCTGACCACATCCAGGCGGGTCGGGGAAACGTACTGCACCGAGGCCGCCAGGGACCCGAACTTCGCCGTCGACGCCGGGGTGAAACCGGAACCCGAGACCGTGACGGCAGTTCCACCGGTCAACGGACCTGACGACGGCGAGAAACCACTCACCGCCGGTGCGACCTGGTACTCGAAGGCACCACCCAGCAAGGATGACCCTCCCGCCGTGGTCACCACGACGTCCACCGTTCCAGCCGCGTGCGCGGGACTGGTCGCGACCAGCTCGGTAGCCGAGACGAACTGCACCGAACCGGCGGGCGTACCGTCGAACGTCACCTGCGAGCCGCTGGTGAAGCCGGTGCCGGTGATCGTGACGCTGGTGCCCCCGGCCGTCGGGCCCATATCCGGAGCCAGGCCCGAGACCACCGGCACGGCCAGGTAGAGGTAGCGGCCACCGATCGTGATCGGTGATGTGCCCCCGGTTCCGCTGATCCGCACGTCCACGGGCCCAGCCCCCTGGGCGGGCACCACGGCCGTGATCTCGGTGTCACTGATGACCGAGTAACTCACCGCCGCCACCGTGCCGAAACTGACCCCGGTGGCGCTGTTGAAATCAAATCCACTGATCACTAACGTATTCCCCCCGTTCAACGGGCCCGATGCGGGCTGGACGTCCGTGATCACCGGAACGTCGGTGTAGATGAAGTCATTGGCGGTGCCGGCCACCCCGGAGTTGCCGTAGGCGGTGGTCACGACCACGCTCACGGTGCTCGCCGAGGCCACCGCGGGTGCGACCGCCACGAGCCGGGCCGGCCCGACGAACTGGACGGATACGGCCGGCTGGGCACCGAAGGCGACCGTGGACGCCAGCGTGAACCCGGTGCCGTCGATGGTCACCGATGTCCCGCCGGAGAGCGGGCCGGCCGCCGGCGCGAGGGCCGTGACGGTCGGTCCGTCCGCGAAAGTGAAGGTGGAGATTGCTGATCCACCGGCGGTCGAGATGACCACCGCGGTCGCACCAGTACCCGCCGGCGTGGTGAAGGTGACGGTGAAGTCGTCGGCCACACTGAAGGGGACGGCCACTCCCCCGACGCTCACACTGGTCGCACCACCGAACCCGCTGCCCGACAGGGTGATCGGGGTACCGCCCGTCACCGGCCCGGAGCTGGGCGAGAGCGCACCGACGACCGGCACCGGACGATAGGTGAACCGGTCGGCGCTGCTGGTCGCCGTGGGTCCGCCCGGCCCGGTCACCCGCACGTCGACCACGCCCGCCGCCTGGGCCGGGCTGGTCGCGGTGATCTCGGTGGGGCTGTTCACCGCGAACCCGGTGGCGGGCACCCCACCGAACGCGACGGCCGTGGCACCACCGAACCCGCTCCCGGTGATCGTGACGATCGTGCCCCCGGCGATCGGGCCTTCGTCGGGCGAAACACTATTGACGGCCGGAATATCGGCATAAGTGAACACCACCGGGGCAGTGGCTCCGCCCGGTGTGGTCACGACGATGTCAGTGGAACCCGCCGCTCCCGGCGGGGTGGTGAAGGTGATCGTCGAGTCGTCCACCACGGTGAACGCCACGGGGACGCCGCCGACGGTGAGGTCCGTCGCCCCGGTGAACCCGCTGCCCGAGAGCGTCACCACGGAGCCGCCGCCGAGCGGCCCGGTGTCCGGTCCCGCGGTGCCGATCGCGGGCACCGGGGCGTAGCGGTAACGATCAGCAGAGGACGACGCGGAGACTCCGCCAGGAGCCGCCACCACGACATCAACGGTCCCGGTTCCGGGTGGCGCGAAGACCGAGATCCGGGAATCGCTGCTCACAGTGAAACTCGAGGCCGCCACCGCCCCGAAGCGCACGACGGTCGCGCCGGAGAAGCCCGAGCCGTCGACCGTGACCAGCGTTCCGCCGGCCTCCGGCCCGGCGACCGGCGAGACCCCGGAAACGACCGGCACATTCGCATAGCGGAAGACACCGGTACTGGAACCACCCACGGTCGTCACCCGCACCACCGCATGACCCGGGGAACCCGCCGGAGCGACCGCGGTGATCGAAGCGTCGCTGTTCACCGTGTACGAGACAGCCGCCACCCCGTCGAAGGTCACCCCCGAAGCCCCGGTCAGCCCGGAACCCGCAAGGGTGACCGTGATGCCACCCGAGAGTGGCCCGGCTCCCGGCGAAACTGACGAGACGGTGGGGGCATCGGTGTAGGTGAAGGTCAATGGAGCCGAGGCCCCACCCGGCGTGACTACCACCACTGGCACGGCCCCGGCCGCATGAGAGGGCGTGGTCAGGGTGAGCGTCGAGCCGTCGACCAGACTGAATCCAACGGAGACACCATCCAGGGTGACATCTGTAGCGCCCGAGAACCCAGACCCGCCGACAGTCATCGAAGTCCCGCCGGCCAACGGCCCGGACGAGGGATTCACTTGAGCGACAACAGGAACCGGCGCATACCAATACCGATCAGCCACCGAAGCAGCCGAAACTCCACCAGGGGCGGTGACAACAACGTCCACCATCCCCGTACCAAGAGGAGCGAAAACAGTGATCCGCGTATCACTACTGACCGTCAGGCCGGTCCCGGCCACCCCACCGAACGAAACCACCGAAGCCCCGGTAAACCCAGAACCATCAACGGTCACCAGCGTTCCCCCGGCCTCAGGCCCAGAACCCGGCGAGACCCCCGAAATGACGGGCACATTCGCATACCGGAAGACACCCGTGTCGAAACCGCCAACAGTCGCCACCCGCACCACAGCATTACCCGGTGAGCCCGCCGGAGTGACTGCCGTGATGGAAGAATCACTGTTCACCGTGTACGAGGCAGCCGGAACTCCGCCAATAGTCACCTCCGAAACCCCGGTCAACCCAGATCCCGCAATGACGATGGTAGTCCCGCCCAGCACCGGTCCGGCCGACGGTGAAACCCCACTGAAAGTCGGGGAAACCGTATAGGTGAAAAGATTTCCGGTGGCAGATGTGCCGTAGGCAGTAGCCACCACCACGTTCACGGCTCCCGCTGACCCCCGCACCGGCGAGTCCGCAATGAGCCGCGTCGGGCTCACGTACTGCACGACAGCGGCCACGCCCCCGAACGTCACCGCCGAAACCGGGGTGAAATCGGTACCGGTGATCGTCACTGCGGTACCACCACCGGGTGGCCCGGCATCCGGCGAAAGACCGCTCACCGAAGGTGCGTCCGCGTACAGGAACGAGATCGGCGCGGACGATCCACCGGCCGTGGCCACCACCACCGCCGCCGCGTTCCCCGGCACCCCAGGCGGAGTGACCAGCGTGACGACAGAATCACTGATCACGGTAAAAGCAACCGAACTACCGCCCACTGTAACCGAACTGACATCCGTCAGACCGGTACCGGTCAAGGTCAGCGCCGTTCCACCCGCAGTCGGCCCGAGGGCGGGAGACAGGGACGTGACCACCGGCACCGGCACGTAACGGAAGCGGTCAGCCGACGACACGGCGGAAGTACCGCCGGGCCCCGTCACCCGCACGTCCACGGTCCCGCTGCCGGCCGGGGCGGTCGCAGCGATCCGGGTATCGTTGACCACGGTGAAACCGGCTGATGCAGAACCGAAGAGCACAGAGGTTGCCCCGGTGAAGCCGGTGCCGTCGATGGTCACCGCGGTGCCGCCGGCCTCCGGACCGGCCCCCGGAGCGATCGAGCCGACCGCAGGAGCCACCCGGTAGGTGTAAACCCCACTGTCCGAACCGCCCGGCGTCGTCACCCGCACCAGCACCGGCCCGGAAGCTCCCGCGGGAACAACTGCCCTGAGCTCAGTGGCGCTGACGTACTGCACCGAGGTCGCGACCGCCCCGTCAAAGGTCACGGAAGATCCAGCGGTAAAATCGGTTCCGGATATCACCACGGTGTTCCCCCCGCCAACCGGGCCGGACGGAGGCGATACTGAGGCGAGAACCGGTGCAGCGAGGTAGGTGTAGACATCCGCAGCCGACGTGGAGGACGTCCCGCCGGCGGTCGTCACCGTGACGTCGACCGGCCCGGCACCGGATCCGGCGGGTGCGACCGTGACGAGCCGCGTGGCGCTGACGAACTGCACGGAGGCGGCCGGAACAGCGCCGAAGGCAACGGAAGAGCCACTGGTGAAGCCGGTTCCGGTAATTGTCACGGAGGTTCCGGCGGCGACCGGACCCCGGTCGGGCGAGAGACTGGTAACGGTGGGAGCGTTCGCGTAGGTGAACAGCAGCGGGGCGCTGCTGCCGCCCGGCGTGGTGACGACGACCGGAACGTCGCCCGCGCCACCCGGCGAGGTAAAGGTGAGCGTGGTGTCGTTGAGCACGGTGAAGGGCACAGAGGAACCGTTGACCGCAACCGCGGTGGCACCGGTGAAACCAGAACCCGTCACCGTGACCGCGGTCCCCCCGCCCGTGGGGCCGAAGCTGAGCGACAGCAAGGCCACCACCGGCACCGGCGCGTAACGGTACCGATCGGCCCCCAAGAGAACCGAAACACCGCCCGGCCCAGTCACCGTCACATCAACGCTGCCAGTACCGGCCGGAGCGGTGGCGGTGATTCGGGTGTCCGTGGAGACGGTGAAGGTGGCCACGGACGACCCGAACCGCACCTGGGTGGCATCGGTGAACCCGGTGCCGGTGATCGTGACCACGGTGCCGCCGGACTCCGGGCCGGTGTCGGGAGCCAAGGCCGAAACCGAAGGTGCTGTGCGGTAAACGTATCCACCGGTCAGCGAGTCCTGGCCGTACTGCGTGACCACCACCACGTCGGCCGGGCCGGCACTGCCCGCCGGCACCATGACCGTCAGCTGGGTCGGCGACACGTACTGCACCGAGGTAGCGGCATTTCCCCCGACGGTCACGGTCGAGGTCAGGGTGAAGCCGGTTCCGGCAATGCTCACCGTGGTGCCACCGGCCAACGGCCCGGCCGAGGGGGTCACGCCGGTGAGGGTGGGTCCGGCGGCGTAGGTGAATCGATCAGAGGACGAGGTGGCCGAGGTCGCGTACGGGCCCACCACGGTCACGTCGACCGTCCCGACCGCACCGGCCGGGCTGACCGCGGTGATCTGCGAGCCGCTGTTGACGGTGAACGACGCGGCCGGCACCGACCCGAAACGCACAGCTGTCGCCACGCTGAACCCGGAACCACTGATGAGGACCACAGTCCCGCCACCCGTGGTACCACTGGCGGGCGAGAGGCCCGCGACCACCGGATCCGCAAGGTAGGTAAAGACAGTTTCGGCAGAGGAAGTTCCACCATCGGTGGTGGCCACCCGGACGTCCACCGGGCCCGCGCTACCCGCCGGGGCGGTAGCGGTGATCTGCGTCGGGCTCACCACGGTGTACGACGTCGCCGCAGTCCCACCGAACGTAACCCCGGTGACCCCGTAGAACTGCGTGCCGGTGATCGTCACCGAGGTTCCCCCGGCCACCGGACCACTGGTGGGACTCACCGAGGTCAGGTTGGGCGTCCCCACGTACCGGAACTGATCGGCCGTGCCGGTGGCCGAGACCCCGCCGGCCGTGGTCACCGTGACGTCGGCCAGGCCGGTACCGGCCGGGGCGACAGCGGTGATCCGGGTGTCCGAGTCTACCGTGAAGGAGGCCGGACTCCCGTCGAAGCGCACGGAACTGGCGGTGGTGAAACCGGTCCCGCTGACGGTCACATTGGTGCCGCCCGCCTCGGGCCCCTGGGCGGGCAAGATCCCGGTGACGACGGGCACCGGAATATAGGTGAAGGAGCCGGGTGCCGAGGTTCCACCGTCGATGGTCGTGACCGTGACCCCGACCGCCCCGGCCCCGTGCGGCGGGGTCACCGCCGTGATCTGGGTATCGCTGTTCACCGTATACGTCGAAGCGTTCGTTCCACCGAACTGCACGGCCGTCGCCCCGGACACGGTGGTGAATCCCGTACCGGTGATGACGACCGGGGTACCGCCCGCGATCGGCCCGTTCACCGGCGACAGACCGGAAACCGTGGGTGTGCCGACGTACAGGTAGCCGGCCGCCGGAGAAGTACCGCCCGGCGCCGTCACCACCACGGCCACCGGACCCGCGACGTGAGCCGGGGTCTGGGCGAAGATCTGCGTGTCACTGCTGACCGTGATCACCCCGGCCGCCGCGACCCCGTCGAACGTCACCGTGGTCGCGCCGCTGAAACGGGAACCGGTGATGGACACCAGGATCCCGCCGGCGACGGGCCCGTGCGTGGGTGAGAGCCCGGTGATGACGGGGGCGGCCTGGTAGGTGTACCGATCGGCGACCACCACCGAAGAGATGCCGCCGACCGCGGTGACCCGGACGTCCACTGTTCCGGCGGTTCCGGAAGGAGTCACGGCGGTGATCTGCGTGGCCGAGTCGACCGTGTAAGAGGTGGCCGGCCCGGAACCGAACGAGACCGCCGATGCCCCGGTGAATCCGGTACCCGTGACAACCACCGTGGCGCCCCCGGACAGGGGCCCGGCCGAGGGCGAGACCGCGGTCACCGTAGGCAGACCCTGGTAGGTATACAGGTCGGCCGGGGTGGCGTCGCTCGTGCCGTAGGGGTTGGTGACCTGGACGTGCACCTGGCCGGTGGGATGCGGTGGGATACCGCGGATCTGGATCTGGGTGGGGGTGACACTGAGGATCTGGATGGTCGGGTAGCCGTCGAAGGTCACGCCGGTGGCCCCGGTGAAACCCGTTCCGGTGATGGTGACCACCTGGGTCAGGCTGCCGATGGCCGCGCCGCCGCTCGGGCTGAGGCCGATGACGGCGGGCGGGGCGACGAAGGTGAACCGGTCGGCCGCGCTGGTGGCCGAGATCCCGCCCGGTGCGGTCACGGTCACGTCGACCGGACCTGCCGCGTGCGCCGGGGCGACGGCGGTGATCTGGGTGTCCGAGCTGACCGTGATGAGCCCGGCGGCCGGGGCACCGCCGAACGACACCGAGGTCGCGCCGGTGAAGCCGGTTCCGGTCACGGTGACGGTGGTTCCGCCCGTGGTGCTGCCGGTGGTGGGCGAGATCGCCGTCACCGTGGGCGCGGCCACGTAGCTGTACTGGTCGGACGACGACGTGGGAGAGGTGCCGCCCAGGGTGGTCACAGTCACGTCGACCGTTCCCAGCGGGCCGGCCGGGGCCACGGCGGTGATCTGGGTGGCGCTGTTCACCGTGAACGACGAGGCGTTCGTCGCACCGAACTTCACCACGGACGCGCCGGTCAGGTTCGCACCGATGATGACCACCGCGTCGCCCCCGCCGAGCGGTCCCCGCCCAGGGCTGACGGAGGAGACGGTCGGCGCCCCGAGATAGGTGTACTGATCGGCCGGGGTGAGGGCCGAGATGCCGCCGGGCGTGGTCACCGTGACATCGACCGGGCCCACGCTCCCGGAGGGCGCGACGGCCGTGATCTGCGTGGAGCTGTTGACGACGAAGCTGCTCGCGGGGTTGGCGCCGAACGTCACCGCCGTCGCCCCGCTCAGGTCGGTGCCGGTGATGACGGCAACGGCACCCGCCGTGGTGGGCCCGGAGGCCGGCGCGAGAGCGGTCACCGTGGGGGCGTTGGCGTAGGTGAACTGGTCGGCGCTACTGGTCGCCGAGACGCCTCCGGGAGCGGTCACGACGATGTCCACCGTGCCGGCGGTGCGGGCCGGGGCGGTGACGACCATCTGGGTGTCGCTGCTGACCGTGACCGAGGTGGCGGCCGTGCCGCCGAAGGTCGCACCCGTCGCGCCGGTGAAGTTCGTGCCCGTCAGCGTCACGCTGGTGCCACCCGCGATCGGGCCCACGGTGGGCGAGACGTTCGTGACCGTCGGGGCGGCGACGTAGGTGAACCGGTCGGTGAACGAGGTGGCCGAGGTGCCGCCCACGGTCGCCACGGTCACGTCGACGGTGCCGGCGGTCCCGGCCGGGGCCACGGCGGTGATCTGGGTGGGGCTGTTCTGCACGAACGAGGTCGCGTTCAGGGCACCGAACTTCACGGCCGACGCCCCGCCCAGGGTGGTGCCGGTGATTACCACCGTGGTGCCCCCGGCGAGCTGGCCCCGGGTGGGACTGATGGACGTCACGGCCGGCGCGGTCACGAAGGTGTACTGGTCGGCGGCGGAGGTCGGGGAGGTGCCGCCCGGTGTGGTCACGGTGACGTCGACCGTCCCCGCGCTACCGGCCGGGGCGGTCGCGGTGATCTGGGTGGCGGAGTTCACCGTGAATCCGGGCGCGGCGGTGGTCCCGAACTTCACCACGGTCGCCCCGCTCAGGGCCGTGCCGGTGATGACGACGCTGGTGCCCGCCGAGGTGGGTCCGGAGGACGGCACCACGGCGACCACGGTCGGCCCGGCGGCGTAGGTGTAGAGGTCGGCGGGGCTGGTGGCCGAGGTGCCCCCGGCTGCCGTCACGGTGACATCGACCGGTCCCACACTGCCGGCGGGAGCGACCGCGGTGAGCTGGGTGGCGCTGTTGAGGGTGTAACTGGCGTTCGTGGCGCCGAACCGCACGGCCGTGACCCCGGTGAAGTCGGTACCGGTGACGGTGACGCCCGTACCGGCGGTGAGCGGTCCGTTCGCGGGCGACACGTTCGTCACCGTGGGCTGGGCGATGTAGGTGTACTGGTCGGCCGTCACGGCGCCCGAGGTGCCGCCCACCGTCGTCACCGTGACGTCGATCTGCCCCGCCGAACGGGCCGGGGCCACCGCCGTGATCTGCGCGTTGCTGTTCACCAGGTAGCTGGTTGCGGCGTTCGCCCCGAACTTCACCCCCGTCGCGGTTGCGAGGTTCGTCCCGGTGATGACGACAGAGGTGCCCCCGGCGGTCGGCCCGATGGTCGGATTGATGCCTGTGACGGTGGGTTTGGGTATGTAGGAGAAGTCGTCCGCTACGGTGTCGGCCGAGGTGCCGGCCACGTTCGTGATCCGGATGCTCGCGGTGCCGGTGCCCACCGGGGCAATCGCGGTCAGGGTCGTCTGGCTGGCGTTCATCGTGTAGCTCGTGGCATTGGCCGCGCCGAACGTCACGCTGGTGATGGCAAACAGGTTGATCCCGGTGACGGTCACCGTGGTGCCGCCCGTCTCCGGACCCTGGTTCGGCGTGATCGAGCTGATGATCGGGGTGATCGGCGCGGTCGTGCCGCACTCCACGTGGGACAGCTCGATGTTGCCGGTGACCACCCCGCCGGTGGTCTTGTTGACCAGGTGTACCGCGTTGGTGACCAGGTAGTACTGCCCACCCGAGGTGGTGTAGGTCTGCTCGTTGAACGTGATGTAACCGGTGTTCTGGCCGAACAGGTTGGTCTGCTGAATGGTCGTGTTCGGCGGGATGTTGCCGGACGGGACGGTGTTCAGCGGGAGCCCGAGCAGCGTCAGCCCCGAGGCCTGAACGGTGGCGGTCGCCCCGCTCGGGGTCGCCGTACACGTCGCCGAGGCCGCGGCCAGGCTGAGGACGCCCGCGATGGAGAGGCCACCGGAGGTGGCCGTCGAGGAGGCGGTATCGGCCAGGGGGTCGGCCGTGGCCGTACTGCTCATGGCCCCGAGCGTGATCAGGCCGCCCACCGACCCTTGGCTCGCAGTGGGGGTGGAGGGATAACTGGACTGCGAGTAGATCGTGTTCGCCGGACTGGCCGCGCTGCCCAGGTCGCGACCACCGTAGGCACTGGCCATCACCGTGCCGGCGAAAGCGTCACTGCGACGGGCGGTGAGCGGGACCAGCACGAGGGCCAGGAGCAGAACGACGAGCGCTCTGACCAGCCAGGGTGCAGCCGTCCCCGAGGAGCGAGACGACGACATCCCACACCCCCACCAGTGAACCCGGCCGCGGCTCGACCGTTCCGGGAAACTGCCCCGGTTCAGTCACACTCGGTCGCAGCGACCAGGTTCTAGAGGGATGGACAGGGACAGTTGCGTCGTCGCCCGTCCGCAGCAAGATCGTTAACTGCGAGCGATTCGCCACCCAAACCGCCGTGATCATGCAAAACCTCCCCAGTGTTCTAGAACTCTCCACTCTCAGAGTTCTAGAAGTCCGGGGAGGTTTTGCATGATCACGAACAGAAGGGTGTGGGTCAGGGGGCCCAGGGGGCTTCCACGGCCCAGGTGGTGTCGGCGTCGAACGAGGGATCGGCGTCGTAGGCCGAGTTCCCGCCCGGGGTCGCCAGCCAGAGTTCGGCGTTGTAGTGCCGCAGGTACTGGCCGGGGTAGTTCCAGGAGCTCAGTTTCACCCCGTTGGTACCCTTCTCCGCGCACCAGGTGGCATCCGCGGCGAACAGCGCCGATCCGTCACTCTTGTTCTGCTTCACCCGGAAGGCCTGGTGCCGCAGGTAGGTTCCCGGATAGTTGACGGACTCCAGCGAGTAGCACGAGCTGTCGGCCAGGCCCGGCACGACGTTCCAGGTCGCGTCCTGCTTGAGCAGGTCGGAGCTGGCCGTCTCGACGACCTCGGTGTAGCCGAGACCTTCCCGGTGCCGGATGTAGCGGTTGGCGAACCCGTCGGTGGTGACCCGGATCGAGTGCCGGCCCTTCTCGACCGTGACCGGGGCCGGTGAGGGAGATGCCGCGATCAGCTTCTCGTTGGCCGCCTTCAGCCGGGCCACGTCCACCTTGACCACCTGCCGGTCGTAGGTGGCCAGACCGTTGACCTCGTTCTCCACGTCGGTCGTCTCGGTGTAGACCGAGGCCGAGAGCCCGGACGGCACGCCGGAGGTGGTCATCTGGGTCCACAAGCCGACCAGCCGGCGGTTCAGGCGGTCCGCCGTGCCCTGGTCCTCGTAACTGAAGCCACCGCCCGGGAACCATTCGTGCCCGGCGACCTTCAGGCCCAGTCCGCCGAACTCACCGACCACCCCGGCCCGGGTTGCGGTCGGCCGCGCCGTTCCGGGCCCGGTGTAGTTGTGGTTGTCGAGCACGTCGCCGTTACCGCCGTCGACCGCGCCGCAACAGTTCACGCCGCTCATGTTGTCGACGAGCCGGGTCGGGTCGTAGGCCTTGACCAGGTCGGCGATGCGGGCCTGCTCGTACTGCCCCCAGCCCTCGTTCTGCGCCACCCACAGCACCACCGACGGGGAGCTGCGGTGCTGGTCGATGATCGCCTTGAATTCCTTTTCCCACTGCGCCTTCGCGGCTGCGTCGGCCTTGTAGTCGGGGCGCATGGAGGGCATGTCCTGCCAGACCATCAGGCCCAGCCGGTCGGCCCAGTAGTACCAGCGCTGCGGTTCGACCTTGATGTGCTTGCGCACCATGTTGAAGCCGGTCGATTTCAGCAGCTCCAGGTCGTACTTCAGGGCCTCGTCGGTGGGGGCGGTATAGATCCCGTCGGGCCAGTAACCCTGGTCGAGAGTGCCCGATTGGAAGAGGAAGTCACCGTTGAGTACGAGACGCTGCTTCCCGTCGACCTGCTTCACCGCGATCGAGCGCATACCGGCGTACGAGCCCACCGTGTCCACGGTGTTCTGCCCCTTGCGCAGTTCCACCTTGACGTCGTAGAGGAAGGGGTCGTCCGGCGTCCAGAGGTGGGGTTTCGGGATCTTCAGCGAAACGGTCTGCCCGGCCGCCCCACTCGCGCTGACCACCTTCTGGCCGTTCGAGGAGACGGTGACCACCGACGTCCCCTGGCCCGTGACCGCCGCCTTGACCTTCAGCGTGGACGACGCGAGATCGGGGGTCAGATCGACCTTGGTGATGTACGTGGCGTTGACCGGCTCGAGCCAGACGGTCTGCCAGATCCCCGAGGCAGAAGTGTAGAAGATGCCGCCACCGGTCTCCGGCTGCACGCCCTGGAGCTCCTGCTTGCCCACCGCCTGCGTTCCCGCGTTGCCCGGGTCCCAGACCCCGACGGTCAGCGTGTTGTCACCCGTCTTCAGCAGGTCGGTGATGTCGTAACCGAAGGCGTCGTAACCGCCGTCGTGCGTGGCGCCGGCCTTCCGGCCGTTCACCCAGACGTCGGTGCGGTTGTCGACACCGTCGAAGTTCAGTCGCACCCGGTCCTTCCAGCCCGACGGAACCACGAACGTCCGCTGGTACCAGAGTTTGTCGTCCCCAGTGATACGCCGTTGGATGCCTGACAGCGCCGACTCGGCCACGAAGGGCACGCGGATCTTCTCGCTGAAACTCTCCGGCGGGGTGGTGCGGCTGCTCGGGGTGACCTCGAAGTCCCAGATCCCGTTGAGGTTCTGCCACTGCGCACGGGTCAATTGAGGACGCGGGTACTCGGGTAGGGGTTTATCGGTGGACACCTGGTCGGTCCACGGGGTGGTCATCGGTGGGGTCTTGGGTTCCCAGACGGCGGCGGCCGAGGCCGGCGCGGCCCCACCCGCCAGCAACGTGCCCACCACGAGGACGACCGCTGCCGCGACCGACGTCCCCCGTGTGAATCTGGCTCTCCGGAATGACTGCTGACGCATGCGAGCTCCCTTCGCCGGTAGCGTCAGCACATCAGGAAAACGGACAAAAGGCACCTACCCTTTCGGTGAGGTGCCTTTTGTCCGTCCGGGCAACGAACAATGCCCTACTGGTCGCGCCCTGCACCCCGGGAGGGCTCCATCACGCGGATGATCGGCGTGACCCAGCCCTTCTCGGCGAAGGTGGCGAGAACCGCCTCGCCCAGTGACGTCACCTTCTCGACCGGCACCAGGGCGATCGCCGAACCGCCGAACCCACCACCGGTCATCCGCGAGCCCACGGCCCCGTTGGCCAGCGCGACCTCCACGGTCACGTCGATCTCCTCGCAGGTGATCTCGAAGTCGTCGCGCATCGAGGCGTGCGACTCGACCATCAGGCGGCCGAACGTGGTCCAGTCGTCGTTGCTCATCGCCTGGCCGGCGGCCACCACCCGGTCGTTCTCGGTGACGATGTGGCGGGCGCGCTTCTTCAGCACCGGGTCGGTCAGCCGGTCCAGGTCCGCGACGGTCGCCTGGCGCAGCGCGGGCACGCCGAGCTCGGCGGCGGCCTGCTCGCAGGAGCGGCGGCGGTCGCCGTACTCACCACCCGCGTGGCTGTGCGCGACCCGGGTGTCCATCACGACCAGGGACAGACCGGCGGCCCCGAGGTCGAACGGGACCTGCTGGGTGCTGAGGTCCTGCACGTCGAAGAGCAGGGCGTGACCCTCGGTGCAGAGGATGGACGCGGCCTGGTCGAGCAGACCGGTCTTGGCGCCGACGTACTCGTTCTCGGCGAACTGCGCGAGCTGCGCCAGGGCCAGGCCCTGCGGCGGCGCGGGCAGCTCGGCCAGGTCGACCAGGGCAATGGCCACGGCGCACTCGAGCGCGGCGGACGAGGACAGGCCCGCGCCCAGCGGAACCCGGCCGTCCAGGAACAGGTCGGCACCCGGCAGGGCGAAGCCCTTGCTCTGCAGCGCCCAGGCGACACCGGCGACGTAGGCGACCCAGCCCTGCGCCGAACCCGGCTCGAGCGTGTCCAGGTCGATCTGCGCCGTGCCCTCCTGCTGGGCGGAGGCGACGCGCAGCACCCGGCCCTCGTTCTTCGAGGCCCCGACGGTGACCCGGTCGGGGATCGCGCAGGGCATCACGAAGCCGTTGTTGTAGTCGGTGTGCTCACCGATCAGGTTCACCCGGCCGGGGGAGGACCAGATGCCCTGCGGAGCGGTCCCGTAGAGGTCGGTGAAGGCGGCAGCGACGGCCTGGGCCGGTTCAACATCATTGTTCTGGGTCACGACACGCCTTCGGCGACGGGTGCACGGTCAACGGCACGGTTCTGCTCGGGCCCACATCGTGGCCCACGAGCTCGGGCTACACCAGATTATGACTGCTCTTGAACCTGATGTTGATCGGGTTGGACCTTCTTCTGATCGGTTAGGACCGTTCTTCCACCTGTCCGGTCTATGCTCGCCGGATGTTCGCCGATGAGCGCCGCCAGAAGATTCTCGAGCTGGTCCGGGCCAACGGCGCGGTTTCCCTGCGTGAACTCGCCAGGGTCGTGAGCAGTTCCGAGGTCACGGTGCGCCGCGACCTGCGGCTGCTGGAGTCGCAGGGGCTGCTCGACCGGCGGCACGGCGGCGCCGTCTCCACCGGTGGCCTGAATCACGAGCCCAGCTACTCGGAGAAGTCCGTGGTGGCGGCCCGGGAAAAGGTCGCGATCGGGGCGCTGGCCGCGGGCCTGGTGGAGGAGGGCGACGCGATCTGCGTCGGCGCCGGCACCACCACGCAGGCCTTCGCACGGCATCTGGCCGGGTTCCGCGAGCTCACCGTGATGACCAACTCGGTCTTGGTGGCGCAGGAGCTGGCCCGCTCCCGCGGGATCGAGGTGGTGATGACCGGCGGCACGCTGCGCGGGTCGATCTACGCACTGGTCGGGTCGGTGGCCGAGCAGGCCCTGTCCGGGATGCGGGTGCGGCGGGTGTTCATGTCCGGCAACGGGCTCACTCCGGAGCGCGGGCTGTCGACACCCAATCTGGTGGTGGCCGGGATGGACCGGGCGATGGCCGCGGCGGCCGAGGAGATCGTGGTGCTGGCCGACCACACCAAGATCGGCCTGGAGACGATGGCGCAGACGGTGCCGTCCGACCAGATCGGGCACCTGGTCACCAGTGACCGCACGGCGGGGGACGCGATCGATCAGTTCCGTACGACAGGGACCGAGGTACTGGTGGCGCAGTGCGCCGACGAGGTGGAGGAGTGACGCACCTGTTGTCACTTTCCGATCGATCGTGACAGATTATGTTCGAGTCTTGACAGCAGAGTCAGGACCAGCGATTAGCGAGGGTTTGCGGTGGCGATGATCCGCGACGAGACGACCATGGACGACGGCAGGCGCATCACGTATTACTACGGATCGCCCGCCTCGGTGCCCGCTGACGCGGCGGCAGCTGTCGAGCAGGACGGTGAAGAGCAGTGAGCGAACGGCGTTTCGACCCCACCAGTGGCGAGTGGATCACCTTCGCCACGCACCGCCAGAACCGCACCTTCCTGCCGCCGGCGAACGCGTGCCCGCTGTGCCCGGACCCGAAGAACGAGTGGGACGGTGAGATCCGGCGCCCCGACTACGAGGTGGCGGTGTTCGACAACCGTTTCCCGGCCCTCAGCCCGACCCCGCCGGCCCCCGACGTGGAGAGCACCGAGCTCTACCGGGTGGAGCCCGCGACCGGCCGCTGCGAGGTCATCGCCTACTCCTCCGACCACAACGCCACGCTGGCCAAGCTGGGCGCCGAGCGCATCCGTCTGCTGATCGACGCCTGGGCCGACCGCTACCAGGTGCTCGGCGCCGAGGGGCACGCCTACGTGCTGCCCTTCGAGAACCGCGGTGAGGCCATCGGCGTCACCCTGCACCACCCGCACGGCCAGATCTACGCGTACGACGACATCCCGGCCCGCCCGCTGCGCAAGCTGAAGAAGGCCGCCGAGTACCGGACCCAGACCGGTCGCTGTGTGGAGTGCGACGTGGTCGCCGCCGAGCTCGAGGACGGCCGGCGCATCATCGCCGAGGGCGAGTACTTCATCGCCCACGTGCCGTTCTGGGCCCGCTACCCGTACGAGGTGCGGATCTCGCCCAAGCAGCACACATCGTCGCTGGTCGCGGTCGCCGACGAGGCCCGCACCGACCTGTCGCGTCTGATGCACCGGGTCTTCACCGGCCTGGACGACCTGTTCGGCTTCCCGCTGCCGTACGTGCTGGGCATCTTCTCCTCTCCCACCAACGGCAGCCCGTCGGTGGCCGGCTGGGACGGTAGCTGGGACGACATCTCCCACCTGCACTTCCTGATCTCGCCGCCCAACCGCAGCGAGAGCAAGCTGAAGTACATCGCGGGCACCGAGCAGATGGGTGGGGCCTACTCCACCGACATCGCGCCCGAGGTCGCCGCGGCCACCCTGCGGAGCAAGATCCCCAGCTGATGTCTGGCTAGATCAGGGGTCCCACGGCTCGCACGGTGAGAGCCAGACCGACGACCAGAACGAGGGACGCCGTTCCCCACGGCGCCCAGCGCGTCCAGTGCCCTGCCAGGTTCCCCGCGATCCGGAACCTGAGCAGGGCGCTGTGGTGTTCGGCGTCGCGCAGCCGGTCGGCGAACCGGACCAGGAGCAGCCCGACCGCGGTGAGCAGTCCGGCCATGCCCACGCCGTAACCGATCACCAGCAGGATGCCGAACCAGGTCCGCCCCATCCCGATCGCGCCGAGCAGGACAACCAGCGCGGACGGACTCGGGACCAGTCCTCCCGCCACGCCCATACCCACCAGGGTCATCCGGCCCAGGGGTGTACGGGAGGCGGTGGCAAGCTCGAAAAACCTGTGGCCGTGGCCGTGGCCATGTCCGTGGCCGTGCCCATGTCCGTGGCCGTGCCCATGTCCGTGGCCGTGCCCATGTCCGTGGCCGTGCCCATGTCCGTGGCCGTGCCCATGTCCGTGGCCGTGCCCATGTCCGTGGCCGTGCCCATGTCCGTGCCCGTGCTCGACTTCGGGGACCGCCACGGCTTCTTCCGTGATCATGCGAACCTTCCCCGATGACTCCGCCTTCCGGGGAAGGTCGGCATGATCACGGACAAGGTTGGAGGGAACTTGCTCGCTCCCGATATCGCCGTGCCCATGCCCGTGCTCATGACCATGTCCGTGTCCGTGGCCGGTTTCGTCTTCCTGATCGGGACTTTCGGTCAGGTCGATGACGTGCCCATCCGCGTCCTTCATCGACCGGCGGGCCCGGATCGCCCCCACGAGGAGCCCGGCGCCGACGGCCGCGATCAGCAGCCCACTGACCACGCCGAGGTAGGCCAGCACGGTCTCGCCCGCCACGGCGGCCGCCGCGCTGAGCAGGAGCCCGAGCACGATCACGCCCGCGGTGTGGGTGACCGTCACGGTCAGGCCGACGGTGAGGGCGTCGCGCACGGTGCCGTTTCGGCCGGCGAGATAGGCTGCGATCACGGTCTTCCCGTGCCCGGGCAGAGCCGCGTGGGAGGCGCCGAGCAGCAGGGACAGCAGCACGGCGAGCAGCCCCACCGCCGGGGTCAGGTGGCGGGTGGCGGCCAGCTCGTCGAAGCGTTGGCTGAGCGCACCGGTCCAGCGGCCCAGGATTCCGGTGGTCGGCAGATCAACAGCAGAGGACGCGTCGACTCCCGATCCCGGAACCACCTCCAGGGAGGCGGTGGTCAGGGAGAGGGGCGAGCTGAGCAGGTCGTCGGGATAGGCCCGCAGCTCCTGGCTGACCGTCGTGGCCGGCACCGAGGAAGCGGCCAGTCGCACACCGGCCCCGGCCGTGGCCGTGATCTCGCGCCAGCCGACCCGGTCGGTCCGGTAGGTGTTCCGGAACTCGATCCGGGACGACCCGCTCAGGTCCGGGAGGTCCGCCTCCAGGGCGCACTCCAGCCGGCTGGTCTCCAGTCCGGCGGCCCCGGGCCGGTACGCGAACCCGCTGCGCCGCACCGAGAACGACACGGTGGTTCCATCCACCTCGGTGCGGGTCGCGAGGGCCAGTTCCGCGCAGGACCGGACGGCGTGGGCGGAGCGCTCGGTGACCGACACGACTCCGTCGTGATCCGCGTCCACCATCGGCCGCTCTTGAACCGTCGGGATCTCGGCCGTGTCGACGACGGCCAGATCATGGATCGTTCCGGGTGAGATCCGCAGCCCGTCGTAGTGATTCACGGTGAAGTTGCCCAGCGGATGGGCCTGCGCCGCCTCGGCTCCGAGAAGGAGTGGCACGGTCGCCAGCACACCGGCGGCGAGAACCGTCACGAGGCGTTTCATCGTCCACCGTTCTGTGATTTCAGTTCTGCCAGAGCCGCTGCGGCCTGCTTCGACCCGGCCGGCGAGAAGTACGGGTTGATGTGCAGGGCCCGTTCCAGATGGGTGCGGGCGGCGGCCCGGTTGCCCAGCGCCCGCTCGATCATGCCGCGGTGGTAGCTGAAGGTCGCGTTCCGCCAGCCGAGACGACCCGCGACCTGCGTGTACCGCTGAGCCTCCTGGTCGTTTCCGGCCCGGTGCAAGGCCCACGCCAGCGCGTCGGCCACCAGAACACTCTTGCGGCGCGACCATTCGGCCCGGGCAGACCGTACCGCCTCGGTCGGCGAACCGTGATCGGCGGCCACCTGGGAGACCATCAGGTCGTCCACCACACCGTTGGCCGCCTGGAGCCGGGTCTGGGCGTCGATCAGGTCGAACTGCTGCCGGGCCTCGTCGGGGCGGTGCATCAGCTGGAGCAGCTCGGCGTACTCCAGCAGGTACTGGGGCAGGGGCAGCCGGGCGACCACGGTGACGTAGTCGGTGCGGGCGGCGTCCAGGTCACCCGTCGCGACCCGGGCCCGGGCCCGCCCGGCGATCAGGGAGGCGTCGGTGGGATCGGCCTTCAGACCCGCGCGGTAGTGCCGCAGGGCCTGCGCCGGGTCTCCCTCGTTGAATGCCAGCTCACCGAGATAGCGGCGGCAGTAGGCAATGTCGGCCGGTTGCGAGGCCTCGGCCAGAGCCCGCTCCAGAGCCTGCCCGGCGGCCTTCACGTCGCCGGCCATCTCGAGGTGGTACGAGGCCCGGGTGAACGACGGGATGCCGGGCGCCAGGTCAAGCATCTTCTGGGCCGCCCGGCGGGCACCGGCGTAGTCGCCGAGCTGGGTCAGAGCGTCGTCCTCCACCCCTCGGGCGGTGGCGTCGAACGGATCGGCCTTCTCGGCCTCGCGGGCCCGGTTGAGGGCCTGCGCGAAGTCGTGCCGGGCGTTGGCCAGGGCCCCGAGACCGGTCAGCGCGGCGACGTTCTCGTGCGGCTTTTGCGCCAGAGACGTTTTCAGCGCACCCTCGGCCTTCGGGTAGTAGGTGGGGTCACCGCTGATCCGGGCCTGCTGCACATAGGCAGCGCCGAGCGTGGCCCAGCCGGTCGCGTCCTTCGGGTACTCCCGCAGATGGGCCTGGGTGCGGGCGACGGCCCCGGTGAGTGAATGGTCGAACGGGGCGGCGGCCAGGCTTTCCAGGCTTTCCAGGCTGCCCTGACGTGCCTGGCTGACCTGGCTGTGGGGGTTGTCGGGGTTCCTCAGCACGGACACCCCCGCGGCCGCCAGGAGGAGAACCCCGGCGGCCGCGGCGATGATCGGGGTGAGCGAACGGGTCGTCACCAGGTGGGCGGATCAGGCCGGCTGAGCCGAGGGACGCTGAGCCCGTGAACCCGGGCGCAGCTTGCGTCCCCGGGCCAGCACGAGGGCGCCGCCGCTGACGAACAGCAGCCCGAGCCCACCCGCGAGGCTCTGCCCGGCCTGGCCACCCAGCAACGACGAGGCCGGGTCCGAGGCCGACGGGCCACCGGACGCACCCGGTGCCGCGACCGCCGAGGCCGACTCCATCTGCGCCTGCTTGGCCTTCCAGCCGTTCGTCATCATCGTGTTCGGCAGCGGCAGGTACGGGAAGACCTTGCCGAACTTCTGGCCGTTGACGTCGACCTTGTCGCCGTCCTTCAGCGGAGCCACGATCTTGCCCGACTGCGCCGCACCGGCCACGGCCTGGAGCGAGATGTCGATGACGTCGTCAGTGAGCCGGCGACCGTTCGGGAAGCCCTGGAAGTCACCGCCGATGACGCCGAGCCGGTTCGGGTTCTTGGCCGAGGGCACACCCATGTTCAGGCGCAGCATCTCGGAGGGCACGAACTCGGCGGCGTCCGCATCTGCGTTCAGCACCTGGGAGTTCAGATCGGCCTGGATCGGCGGCGTCGAGTTGTCGAGCGTCGGCGCGTTCTTGGCGATCCCGGTCAGGTAGATCTCGACCAGGTCGTTGCGCGGCGTGGTCGGGATCTTGAGCTTGTAGATCGCGTTCAGCAGGTGAGGCAGCTCAGGGTCGAGCACCTTCTCCACCACCGGCGTCACCGTGTGGTCGGTCTCCGGCTTGATCGAGTTGAAGGCGTCCTTCAGCCCCGCCGGTACGACCACCTCGTTGACCAGCGGGTTCCCCAGCCGGGACACCTGCACGTAGTCGCCGCTCGCCTCGGCCTGACCTGGCGTCAGCGTCATGGTCTGCTTCTCGGTGCTGCTCCAGATGCCGACTACCGGGTTCTTCGTGGCGTCACCGTTGATCGCCAGCGCCGACTTGGGCACCTGAAGGGCGATGGAGTTGACGTTGTACCCGGCCAGGGTGTCAGTGCCGACCTTCTTCAGGTTGCCGCCGTAGAGCAGGTCGAAGACTCGCAGGTCGAGGAAGAACGGGTCGTCGGACTGACCCGCGAAGGTCCGGCCGCCGCCGTCGACCGTCTCGAACGAGGCGGTGCGCAGCTTGCCGTAGTTCGGGATCGTCGAGTTGCCGATGTTCGAGGGCGCGGCCTGACCGGAGGCGATCGTGGTGGCCCCGGCGACATCGCCGTCCACGATCTTCTCCAGCGTGTAGGTCTGCTTGAACAGCAGGTTCTCGTCGTCCAGCGAGGTGACCGGGCCGTTCGCGTAGAGGAACGTGTCGGTGCCGCGGGAGTCCTCGGTGGTGAAGGTCCAGCGATAGGTCAGGTCGGCGACCGCGTCACCGTCATTGTCGATGTTGATGTCGTAGTGCGCGCCGTCCTGGAACGGGTAGAAGTTCGGGCCGCCGTTGGGCTCCTCGAACGGGATCCAGGTGCCGATCAACGTCACCGTGTCGCTCTTGTCGGGGCTGACGAACGCGTACACGTCCGTGTTGTCGATCTTCGGGTCACCGGCCGTCAGTGGTGCTTCGCGATGGCTGGAGGCCGAGGCCGGCCCCACCCCGGCGGCGAACACCGAGCCGGCGGCCAGGCCGACCGCCACCAGGCAGCCGGTACTCCGGCGAATCGTCCTGACATCGGATCTGTCTCGCTGATTCCGCATACTTGTTCCCCCGTTCCGGCCGGGCTCCGAGACCCGGACCGCGACATCCCCGGCCAGAAACCGCGTCCCGACGTTAATCGGTCACGGTTAGTGGTCTGACGTCACAGAACGTATATCGCAGCCGGACAAGATCACCACTGGTGGCGCAACCGTCGCTGGCTTTGGCCTGCATGAATGACCCTTTCATCCGATGAATTTCGCCCCGATTGCCTCCGTATCACCCACACTTACCGTCGGAATTATCAGCAACGAGTGACGACATGCCTACCCAGAGCGCAAGTTGCCCGGCTGTGTCCTTGAAAAGAACATCAACGAAGAAGGATGTGGCACGATCCGTGTCGTTCCAGCCACAATTTCCGGTTTTCACAACGTTGCGAGAAATGGACGACACGAAAATGGCGGACGCGGGGGTTCCCGGAACAGTCAGGCCGATCGCGCAGGCACGCACGGTGCCGGCCAGCAGACCGGCGGGCAGTTTCGAGGCCGAACGGACCATCCGGATGATGGGCGCACGCGTACGGCTGCTGCGCAAGCAGCAGAACCTCACCCTGAAATCGCTCGCCGACCGCACCGGGGTCAGCGTCTCGATGCTCAGCATGGTGGAGCGTGGCCTGGCCAGTGCGTCGGTGGGCACCCTGGTGTCGGTGTCGACCGCGCTCGGCGTACACATGTCCGACCTGTTCGGGCCCGGTGACGAGGTCACCCGCTCCCCCGTGACCCGCGTCGACGAGCAGGTGACGGCCACCACGGGAGCCGGCGGGGTGCACCGCATCGCGTACCGCGACCCGCGGGCCGGGGTGGAGATGACTGTGCAGCAGTACGTTCCGGGTGGTGCCAGTTCTGGGGTACCCGAGCACTCCGACGGTCGTGAGGTCGGTGTGCTGATCTCCGGGCAGCTCACCGTCGAGCTGGACGGCGACGTGCACACCCTCAACCCCGGTGACTCGATCGCCTACCTGTCGTCCCGGCCGCACCGCATCGTCAACCGTGGCCCGGAACCGGCCCAGGCTCTTTGGGTGAGCTTGGAAGCCTGAGCCCCGGTTCATCTGTGGCCCCTGGTCCATCTCCAGCCTCTGGTTCCTGGTCCATCTCCAGCCTCTGGTTCCTGGTCCATCCCCAGCCTCTGGTTCCTGATCTATCTCCAGCCTCCGGTCCCTGATCCATCTCCAGCATCCGGTTCATCCGTCCTCCGGTACCTCTTCGGTCTCCGGCTCGCCTCCGGCCTCCGTCCCATCTCCGGTCTCCGGTCTCCGGTCTCCGGTCTCCGGCCTCCGGCCTCCGGCCCACCCCTAGCCCCCAGCCCACCTCCGGTCCCCAGCCCACCTCCCACTCCAGCTGACCCCTGCTCTCCACCATCGCCCTCGACCTCTCTGTCACCCGAGACGGCCCCCACCCGCCCCAGGTAGGGCGTCTGCTTGCTCTGCCGCAACAGGCAATGGTGAAACTCACTCAGCACCAATGAGTCACGGACATGTAGGTCGATGCGGTCGGCGATTTCCGTCGAGACGTCGTTGCGCCCGTCCCCGGCGATCCAGCGGCGTAGCAACTTCGTAGGCTCATTGCCTTTTGCGACCGGAAGATAGTGATACAGCAACAGGTGACTCATCACGTAGCGCCGGTCGTAGTCCAGATGGCTTTCCAGGAAATCCTTTTCCGGGAGCGTCAGATCGAAGTCACGGCTCAGCACCAAACCCAGATCGGCAAGGAAGAGGCTGCGGCCATCAGTCAGGACGTTGTGGAAGTGAGCGTCGAAATGGACCATTCCGTGAGAACTCATGAAGTCTGCCGCCTGCGCCAATCCTTGTTCCAGCCAGGTCTGCGGCGCGGGGTTATGAGCCAGCCAGGTAGCGAGAGTCTGAGGCACGTATTCCATGAAGAGCACCAGACTGTGCGTAGCGGCGGCGATGGCCTGCAACCGCCCTCTCACCGCCGCGGACCCTTCCCAGTGAGCGACGGCGCCGTCGATACCACCGAACTCAGCCCCCACGTCCTGGGGAACAGAGTCCGGAAGGACACGCCAATGGTAGAGCAACGGAAAACCTGAGAACTGATCCTCCATAACCCACGTGGTACTGGCAATATGAGCCGCCAGCTCGCGCCAGGCACCGAAACCCGCTGATCCGATGCCGTACTGGTAGTACATCGGCAGATCGAAGAGATTCGCGGTTGATCGCACGTTCTCAGGTAGCAGTTCCAGGTCGGTCATGGGGACCCTCTTGACGAAGACCTCAGTTCCCCGAATCCGCGCCCGCCCCCAGCGGCCACCGATACCCGCCCCCAGCAGGGTAGCCCCGGCCACAACCTCACCAACCTGCCGGTCGCTCAGGAGCGACAGATGAGAGGAAACGGACCGGTAGCCATTCAGGCGAGTCACGTCTTCCACGGCCAGGTTCCTCCAATTCCGTTTAAATAAAACAAGTTACGTATAGATCAATTAAAAGCCCAATCACAGTGAGGCTATAGATAACTCTCAAGTAGCTGACTCGTTGGCGACGACCCCATTGCAGTCCCGATGCCAGCAGAGCATCGCGTAGTCCGCGCCACCCCACCCCGCCACAACCGATCAAGCGACCGATCAGTCGGCATCCGACCAAGATAGCCACCTCCGCAAAGCATCACCCGCCTCGTTCGCAAGTGTGTTCGAATCCGTCCCGACTACTACAGCACCCTCGCCTCGACTTCACAAGCTCGAAAACTCTTGCAAAATGAATCTTTCCAATTAACCCGAGCCACCTCTCATCCCAGAAATCGCCACGCGTCCCTCCACATGCGAATCGTCTTGCCTACGCAAAAGTGACGTAGACTGTGGACACCTGTTCGAACCAGGAGTGCGGGGGCGCGGTCATGGGAGAAGCTCTGCTGTCGGCGTGGCCGGAGGTCGATCTCCGGTCGCTGTCCGCCCT